>NZ_JBTRAR010000004.1:0-260823 GCF_054611535.1 Pseudomonas sp. VEM90
CGCCCGCTCCCACAGGGTTCTTTGTAGAACGTGTGGGAGCGGGCGTGCCCGCGAAGGGACGCGAAGCGGCCCCAATAACCGGCCCTGAAAGGTATTCTTCTGATCACCGCCTGGCAGGCCATCATGTCATCGAGCTCGTTCCGTCAGTCACTGCGTCGCCTGTGGGGCCAAGACAAGTTCAGCTACAGCATCCGGGTCACCATTGCCCTCACCGGCAGCCTGGCCCTGTGCTGGTACCAGAACGAGATGGCCCTGCTGATTCCCCTGTTCCTCGGCATCATCGCCAGCGCCCTGGCCGAAACCGACGACAGCTGGCAGGGCCGCCTCAGCGCCCTGGCCGTTACCCTGGTGTGTTTCGCCATCGCTGCACTGGCGGTCGAATTGCTGTTCCCCTACCCATGGATCTTCGTCATTGCCCTGGCCCTGGCCGCCTTTGGCCTGACCATGCTCGGGGCGCTGGGCGAGCGCTACGGCGCCATCGCTTCGGCCACCTTGATCACTGCGGTCTACACCATGATCGGCGTGGACCAGCGCGGCGGCCAGGTCACCGACTTCTGGCACGAACCGCTGCTGCTGGTGGCAGGTGCGGCCTGGTACGGGCTGTTGTCGGTACTATGGCAGGCGCTGTTTTCCAACCAGCCGGTACAACAGAGCCTGGCCAAACTGTTCTTCGAGCTGGGCAGCTACCTCAAGCTCAAGGCCAGCCTGTTCGAACCTATCCGCACGCTCGACGTCGAGGCCCGGCGCCTGGAACTGGCCCAGCAGAACGGCAAGGTGGTGGCAGCGCTGAACGCCGCCAAGGAGATCATCCTGCACCGGGTGGGCAACAGCCAGCCAAACTCGAAGGTGAGCCGCTACCTCAAGCTGTACTTCCTGGCCCAGGACATCCACGAGCGTGTCAGCGCCTCGCACTACCCCTACAACGCACTGACCGAGGCGTTTTTCCACAGCGACGTCATGTTCCGCTGCCAGCGCCTGTTGCGTAAGCAGGGTTCATCTTGCCAGGAACTGGCCCGCTCGATCCGCCTGCGCCAACCGTTCGTGCTGGCCAGCGGCTATCCAGAAGCCCTCGAGGACCTCAACGCCTCGCTGGAGCACCTGCGCATCCAGAGCAACCCGGCCTGGCGCGGCCTGCTGCGGTCGCTGCGGGCGCTGGCTGCCAACCTGGCAACGCTGGACCGCCTGCTCAGTGCCGCCAGCAACCCGGACAGCCTGGCCGATGCCAGCGACAGCAGCCTGCTCGACCGCTCGCCACGCTCGCTGAAGGACGTGTGGACGCGCCTGCGCACTCAGCTCACACCGACCTCGCTGTTGTTCCGCCATGCCTTGCGCCTGCCGCTGGCACTGTCGATCGGCTATGGCATGGTGCACCTGATTCACCCGACCCAGGGCTACTGGATCATCCTCACCACGCTGTTCGTGTGCCAGCCCAACTACGGCGCCACCCGGCGCAAGCTGGTGCAGCGGATCTTCGGCACTGCCGTTGGCCTGACAGTGGGCTGGGCCTTGTTCGACCTCTTCCCCAACCCGGTCATCCAGTCGTTGTTCGCCGTGGTTGCCGGGGTGGTGTTCTTCGTCAACCGCACCACCCGCTACACCCTGGCCACTGCCGCGATCACCCTGATGGTGCTGTTCTGCTTCAACCAGATCGGCGATGGCTACGGCCTGTTCCTGCCACGCCTGTTCGATACCTTGGTGGGCAGCCTGATTGCCATCCTCGCGGTGTTCCTGTTCCTGCCTGACTGGCAGGGCCGACGGCTGAACAAGGCGCTGGCCAATACCCTGGCCTGCGCCAGCGTGTACCTGCGCCAGATCATGCAGCAGTATGCCCACGGCAAGCGCGACGACCTGGCCTACCGCCTGGCCCGGCGCAATGCCCACAACGCTGATGCGGCGCTGTCCACCACCTTGGCCAACATGCTGATGGAGCCGGGGCATTTCCGTAAGGAGGCCGACGTTGGCTTTCGCTTCCTGGTGCTGTCGCACACCTTGCTCAGCTACCTCTCGGGGTTAGGCGCGCACCGCGACACGGCGTTGCCGGCGGAGGTGCAGGAGCAATTGATCGAAGGCGCCGGGCAAAGCCTGGCCAGCAGCCTGGACGAGATTGCCAACGGCCTGGCCGCACGGCTGCCGGTGGCGATTCACAGTGATACCGAAGAGGCGCTGGCCAATGCCCTGGAGCAGATGCCGGAAGATCTGGATGAGCATCAGCGGTTGGTGCAGACGCAGTTGGCGTTGATATGCCGGCAGTTGGGGCCATTGCGGACCCTGGCGGCACACCTGATCAAGGAAGGTGCCCCGGCCTGATAGTTTTATCTCCTGTGCTGGCCGCAGCGCTCAAAAACCATACTGATGCAGCAGCCGGGCATAGCTGCCATCCGCCTTCATCGCCGCTATCGCCTGCTCGAAGCGCTCGACGATCCGCTTATGCTCCGGGTGCTTCAGGCTGACCAGTATATGCAGGGTGTTCTCCCCCAGCGGCGGCTCCACCAGCATCACCCCATCACGCACTTCCTGCGGCTCACGCTGCAGGTTGTAGCGGGCCACGTACTCGTCTTCCACCGCCAGGCTCACCCGCCCCGCCGCCAACATGCGTACCGCAGAAGAAAAGTTGCGCACCACCACCTTGCGCAGCCGGGGATCCCCGTCGAATTCCGGTGAATAGGCGTAATCACGCACTACGGCAATGCTGTAGGGATAAAGGTCAGACTGCTGCTTGTAGCTAAACGTCTCGCCCTTACGTTGCAGCAGGCGAATTCGATTACTGAGGTAGGCGTTGGAGAACTGCCCGATACTGGCGCGCGAATCGTTGTACCAGGCATTGATCAGCACGTCGTAGCGCCCTTCACCTACCCCCAGCAACGCACGCGCCCACGGCACCTCTTCATAACCGCTGGCGTAGCCGGCACGGGCCAGTGCCGTGGTAACGATGCTGGTCGCAAGGCCGCCGCCCGGCATCCTGGCATCGGTGAACGGTGGCCAGTTGTCAGCCACCAGGCGTAGCTTGTCGCGACTCAGGGCGGGTGTTGCCAGCATCGTTGCCAGTAATCCCAGAACACAAAGCAGTGGCCGCATGTTCACGTCCTTTCGCAATGGAGGGCAACACTGGCAGTGAGATTACACAAAGCTGTTGCCGAGGGCAGCGGCCAATAGTGTCATTTAGCCTCTATTTTGGCCGAAGCACATGCAGCATGCGATGATCGAGACCCATCCAAGGAGTTCGCGCCAATGTCAATCGCCTGGCTGTGCAAGCACCACACTGACCTCGGCAAAGAGCAGCTCTACGCCATTCTGCAGTTACGCACTGAAGTATTCGTGGTGGAGCAGCGCCATGCCTACCAGGAAGTCGATGGTCAGGACCTGACTGGCGATACCTTGCATCTCATGGCCTGGCACAAAGACAAGCTGGTAGCCTACCTGCGCCTGCTGGATCCGCAGTCACAAGGTGGGGATGTGGTGATGGGGCGATTGGTGACATCACCGCAGGCGCGAACTTTGAAGCTTGAAGAAAGCTTGCTGCTCAAGGGGTTGGAGGCAGCGGACCATTGTTGGCCTGGGGTGCCGGTTTATCTGTCGGCTCAGGCGCATTTGCAGGATTTTTATGCCCGCCATGGGTTTGCGGTGGTGAGCGGGGAGTCTCTGGTGGACGGCATCGTGTCTATCGGAATGCGCAAGGGTTGAGTCAACCGCGTGGGAGCGGGTTTGCCCGCGAAGCTGACACCGCGCAGGCTTTTCAGATCAGGGGTAGCCCAGTACTTCGCGGATCTGCCGCAGGTGACGGATGATCCACTGCTTGTCGATCGCCCCCCAGTCATGAATGCGGTAATGCCCGGCGTGGTTGCGTGCGCCTTCCTGCTGTTCGAACTCGCAGACGATGTCCAGGTCGGCCAGCGCGGCGATAGTGTCCTGGGCTGTCCGGCGGGGCATGCCAGTGGCCTCCATCAGGGCGGGCACGCTGGTCGCCGTCTGGCTGTCGATCAGCCAGGCCACGTACAGCCGGCGGTAGAAGCTGCTCTTGGTCTTGCTTACTTCCATGCTGCTTGTTCCTTAGAGGTTGCCCGGCAGCTCCCGGTAGGTCAGGTAGACGCGCAGGTCGAATTCCAGTTGGTGATAGTCCGGCTCCATGTGCTGGCAGAGCTGGTAGAACGCCTTGTTGTGATCTCGCTCGCGCAGGTGCGCCAACTCGTGCACAACGATCATGCGCAAGAACTGTGGCGCGGCTTCCTTGAACAGTGAGGCAATACGGATTTCCTTCTTCGCCTTGAGCTTGCCGCCCTGCACCCGCGATACCGCCGTGTTCAAGCCCAGGGCCCGATGCGTCAGGTCGAGGCGACTGTCGAACAGCACCTTGTCCAGGTTTGGCGCACTTCGCAGGTACTGTTGGCGCAGATCCTGGGCATAGCCATACAGCGCCTTGTCGTTTTGCACGTCATGGCGGTCAGGGTAACGGCGCTGCAGGTATTCACCCAGGCGGTCGCTGTCGATCATCTGCCGCACCTGCTGCTGCAGGTGCGGGGGGTAGGCTTGCAAGTAACGTAGTACGGTCATGGCGCTGTATTCGGCGTAACGAATACCGATTCTAGCCAATCACGGCCCTGGCCAGGAGAAAATTGCCGGGAAGCCGCTGGCGTCAGCAGCAGTCATCGGATAAGCCACCAGGAAGCCCTGAACGTATTCGCAACCATTGGCCTTGAGCCAGGCTGCCTGCGCCGGGGTCTCCACGCCTTCGGCGATCACCGTTATACGGTAGTCGGCGCACAGGCCGATCACGCTGCGAGCCAACGCAGCATCTACCGCCGAATCGGGCAGGCGTGCCACCAGATGGCGGTCGATTTTGAGGGTATCGATAGGCAGGTCGCGCAGCATGCGCAACGAACAGTCACCCGCACCGAAGTCATCCAGGGCCACCCTCACGCCCAGCTCACGCAAGCGGTGTATCTGTTTGACGGCCGCATCGATGTTGTACATCAGCGAGGTTTCCGCCACTTCCACTTCCAACTGCGTCGGGACAAGCTGGTAGAGCTGGATGACCCGTTGCAGTTCTTCGACCAGGCCAGGCATGACGAACTGCGCGCGGCTCAGGCTGATGCCAAGCACGAGGTCCGGCGGAAACCGATCGTACCAGGCCTGCCGCTGCGCGGCCCCTTGGCGGTAGATCCAGCTGGCCAGGCGGTTGATCAGCCGCGCTTCTTCCAGCAACGGGATGAACAGCCCCGGCGGTACATCGCCAACGCTGGGGTGCTGCCAGCGCAGCAAGGCCTCGAAACCACGCAGCCGACCATCGTGGAAAGCTACCTGTGGCTGGTACACCAAGGTAAAGTCCTGCTGCTCGATGGCCGCGCGCACGCTGTCTTCGAGCATCAACCGCGAGCGTGCCCGCCCATTGAGCTCCTGGTCGTAGAAGCGGTATTGCTGACGCCCAGCTTGCTTGGCTGCGTACATCGCTGTATCGGCCGAACGCAGCAGGCCTTCGACATTGGCGCCGCAGTCCGGGTAGGTGGCAATGCCGATGCTGACCCCAAGGCAGACATCGAGCCCATCTACCTCATGGCTGATGGAAACACGCTCGAGCAACCGTTCGGCATAACGCCCGGCCTGCTCCGGGTAGGGCAAGCTGTCGAACAGTGCGGTGAACTCATCGCCGCCCATACGCGCCAGCAAGGCCTCACTGCCCAGGCAGTCCTTGAGTTGCTCGGCGACCCAGCGTAACACCCGGTCGCCCGCGTCGTGGCCGAGCGAGTCGTTGATGCGCTTGAAGCCATCCAGGTCCATGTACATCAGCGCCTGCGCCTTGGCCGAGCGCTCGTTGCGTAACAGAGCACCTTCAGCAGCCTGGTAGAAACCCCGGCGGTTGAGCAGACCGGTGAGCGGGTCAGTAATGGCCTGGTATTCCAGCTGCTGGTGCAAGTTACGCACCACCGACATGTCCAGCACGGTCACCACCATCGCCTGCTGGTCGGCCGGCAACGGCGCACAGGACAGCGCCACCGGTACAGATTCACCCCCTTGGGTACGCAGTTGGGCATCGTGTACGCGGAAGATCTGCCGCCCCTGATAGGCCTTGTAGAAGTCCGACTCGCGCCATAGGCTGGCACTGGCCAGATGCACAACGTCGAGCAATTGGGTGCCCTGCAGTTGTTGCACCGGCGCCCCCAGCAAACGGGAAATGGCCGGATTGGCAAAACTGATAATGCCATTGGCATCAACCACCAGAATGCCTTCAGCGGCATTTTCCAGGATGGACGCATTGAATGCCCTGGCCGCCTCCAGCTCGCGACTCAGCTGCTGCAGCATGCGCCGGTTGCGCTGCTGGTCGAGAAGAGCCTGAACCTTGGGCTTGAGGATTTGCGGGTCGAACGGTTTGAACATGTAGTCCACGGCGCCGCTGGCGTAGCCTTTGAGCACGGCCGCTTCGGACTGTTCGTTGGCGGTGAGGAAAATGATCGGGGTCAGTCGGGTACGCTGATTGCCGCGCATCAGCCGTGCGACTTCAAAGCCGTCCATTTCCGGCATCTGTACATCCATCAACACCAGGTCGACTTCGTACTCCAGCAATGCGCTCAAGGCTTCTATCCCAGAGCTTGCCGTCAATACTTGCCAATCCTGCCGGGCCAGCAAGGCCCGCATGCTGATGAGGTTCTCGGGGTAGTCGTCTACCACCAGAAGAACTGAGCTGCCATCCAGTGGCTGCTGTTTAGGGTGAGCGCCATCCATGCTGCTTCTCTGTTATGTGACCGACTTCAAAATACGGTTGGATCCATTAGTACTCTAGACCTGAGGCAGCAACACGCAATGCAATCAGAACGCTATCAATGGCCAAACTGTACGGTAGCCGACTAACGGTCGGTCTGCCTGATTTATGTCCACGTATCCATCGCCCATAAAAAAACCCGCATCGCTGCGGGTTTTTCAGGGTTACCAGTCGATCAGTTGACCTTGGCGGCCAGCTCACCTTTCAGGTAGCGCTGGAACATACCTTCCAGGGAGATCGGCTTGATCTTCGAGGCATTGCCAGCGGTGCCGAAGGCTTCGTAACGGGCGATGCACACGTCACGCATGGCCTTGATGGTTTCACCGAAGAACTTGCGCGGGTCGAACTCGCTCGGGTTCTGCGCCATCAGGCGGCGCATGGCACCGGTGGACGCCAGACGCAGGTCGGTATCGATGTTGACCTTGCGCACGCCGTGCTTGATGCCTTCAACGATTTCTTCGACCGGTACACCGTAGGTTTCTTTGATGTCGCCGCCGTACTGGTTGATGATCGCCAGCCACTCTTGCGGTACCGAGGACGAACCGTGCATCACCAGGTGGGTGTTGGGAATGCGCTTGTGGATTTCCTTGATGCGATCGATGGCCAGCACGTCACCGGTTGGTGGCTTGGTGAACTTGTAGGCACCGTGGCTGGTACCGATGGCGATCGCCAGGGCGTCGACCTGGGTCTTCTTGACGAAGTCGGCGGCTTCTTCCGGGTCGGTCAGCATCTGGCTGTGATCCAGCACGCCTTCGGCGCCGATCCCGTCTTCTTCACCGGCCATGCCGGTTTCCAGCGAACCCAGGCAGCCCAGCTCGCCTTCAACCGAAACGCCGCAAGCGTGAGCCATGGCAACGGTCTGCTGGGTAACGCGGACGTTGTACTCGTAGTCGGTCGGGGTCTTGCCGTCTTCACCCAGCGAACCGTCCATCATGACCGAGCTGAAGCCCAGCTGGATCGAGCGCTGGCAGACGTCAGGGCTGGTACCGTGGTCCTGGTGCATGCACACCGGGATGTGCGGGAACTCTTCGATGGCAGCCAGGATCAGGTGGCGCAGGAATGGCGCACCAGCGTATTTGCGGGCACCGGCCGAAGCCTGGACGATCACGGGGGAGTCGGTCTTGTCGGCCGCTTCCATGATGGCGCGCATCTGCTCGAGGTTGTTGACGTTGAAAGCTGGAACGCCATAGCCGAACTCGGCGGCGTGGTCCAGCATCTGGCGCATGCTAATGAGTGCCATTGTGTATCTCTCTCCCGACAAGCGTCGTTTGTTTCGTGCAAGCCTGCCGCAGGGGCGGTTGCTGTTCAAGTAGTGTGGGCCACCCTTGCGGCCCGGCCAGTCACGGTGCCTTGCAGCCCCGCCCAATCAGATCGTTGGTTGCCACCCAGTACACCAGGCCTTCTTCGCCCTTGGTGTGGAAGGCCAGCATGCCATCGCTGTACAGCGCGCCTGAGGCACCCGGTTCAGCCTTGAGCCGGTAGACCTGGTCGCCGCCGCCAAGGCGCACGTCAACCTGTTCGCGTTGCACATCGGCAAAGCGCCAAAGCACCTCAGCCTGGGTGTCGCAGACCCAACGGGTCCAGTTGTCTGCCGGGGCGGGTTGCGCCGGCTGCAGCAGTGAGCATCCTGCCAGTGTCGCCAGGGCCGTCACGGCCAAAAGCGCTTTCATTCAGTTTCCTCGATTTGGGGCTGCTGTGCAGCCCTTCGCGGGCTCGCCCGCTCCCACAGGTACAGTTCGGTCTCTGTGGGAGCGGGCGAGCCCGCGAAGGGCCGCACAGCGGCCCCTTCTTCAAGACCACAAATCAACCTTCAGGTTGCCTATTACCCGATCAAGGGCAACCCGGCGCCTTGCGCTGGTGGTCTTCGTCGTACTTTTCCAGGCCTTCCGGGCCCACGCGCTTGCCGATGACCGGCACGGTCTCGGCCTGCCATTCGGACTGGTAGCAACCGCCCTTGTGCGATCGCGCCGGGTCGGCATCCGAGGTCGGGCTGCCCGCGCAAGCGCTCAGCAGACCGGCCAGCATCATCACAGACAATTGCTTGACCACCAGGCCACTCCCTTTGCCAAGCGCCGACGTCATCAGGCCTTGGCCCGCTCTTCCAGGATTGCCACAGCTGGCAGGACCTTGCCCTCGACAAACTCGAGGAAGGCGCCACCACCGGTAGAAATGTAGGAGATTTCCTTGCTGACGCCATATTTGTCGATGGCCGCCAGGGTGTCACCGCCACCGGCGATGGAGAACGCAGCGCTCTCGGCGATCGCCTTGGCCAGTACCTTGGTGCCGTTGCCGAACTGATCGAATTCGAACACACCAACCGGGCCGTTCCACAGAATGGTTTTCGACGACTTCAGCAACTCGGCGAAGTTGGCTGCGGTTTGCGGGCCAATGTCCAGGATCATGTCGTCGGCAGCTACGTCGGCAATGGCTTTGACCGTAGCTTCAGCGCTCTCGGCGAACTCTTTGGCAACCACCACGTCGACTGGCAGCGGCACGCTGACCTTGGCGGCAATGGCCTTGGCGGTGTCGACCAGGTCAGGCTCGTACAGCGACTTGCCCACCGGGTGGCCAGCAGCTGCCAGGAAGGTGTTGGCAATACCGCCACCAACGATCAACTGGTCGCAAACACTGCTCAGGCTGTTCAGCACGTCCAGCTTGGTGGAAACCTTGGAGCCGGCAACGATGGCCGCCATTGGCTTGGCCGGAGCCTTGAGGGCCTTGCCCAAGGCATCCAGCTCGGCTGCCAGCAGCGGGCCGGCAGCGGCAACCTTGGCGAACTTGGCGACGCCATGGGTCGAGCCTTCGGCGCGGTGTGCAGTGCCGAAAGCGTCCATGACGAATACGTCGCACAGGGCAGCGTACTTCTGCGCCAGCTCGTCGGCGTTTTTCTTCTCGCCCTTGTTGAAGCGCACATTCTCGAACAGCACCAGTTCACCGGCCTGTACCGCGACACCGTCCAGATAGTCGGCAACCAGCGGCACGTCACGGCCCAAGGCCTTGCTCAGGTAATCGGCGACCGGCTTGAGGCTGTTCTCGGCAGAGAATTCGCCTTCGGTCGGGCGGCCCAGGTGCGAGCAGACCATTACCGCTGCACCCTTCTCCAGGGCCAGCTTGATGGTCGGCAGCGCTGCCAGGATACGTGCGTCGCTGGCTACCACACCGTCCTTCACAGGCACGTTGAGGTCTTCGCGGATCAGTACGCGCTTACCTTGCAGGTCGAGGTCGGTCATCTTCAACACGGTCATGAATGCAGTCCTTCAGGGCTGTTTGTTGCGGGTTGGGTGAACGACGTGCAGAAAGTGTTCGGCAACGTCGAGCATACGGTTGGCAAAACCCCATTCGTTGTCGAACCAGGCCAGCAGGTTTACCAGGCGGGGGCCGGAAACACGCGTCTGGCTGGCATCGACGATCGCCGAATGCGGGTCATGGTTGAAATCACAGCTGGCGTGCGGCAGCTCGGTGTAGGCCAGCAAGCCTTTGAGCGGGCCTTCCAGCGCGGCCTCGCGCAGCACTCGGTTGACTTCGGCCGCACTGGTGTCGCGGGCGGTCTGCAGGGTGATGTCCAGGCACGAGACGTTGACGGTCGGTACACGTACCGCTTTGGCCTGGATTCGCCCGGCAAGTTCCGGAAGCAGGCGCTCGATACCACGCGCCAGGCCGGTGGACACGGGGATCACCGACTGGAAGGCCGAACGCGTGCGGCGCAGGTCTTCGTGGTGGTAGGCATCGATCACCGGCTGGTCGTTCATCGCCGAGTGGATGGTGGTGATCTGCACGTATTCGATGCCGAACGCCTGGTCCAGCACACGCAGCAGCGGCACGCCGCAGTTGGTGGTGCACGAGGCGTTGGACACCAGGCGCTCGCTGCCGGTAAGGCAGGCCTGGTTGATGCCGTAGACCACCGTGGCGTCAACGTCGGCCTCGCTGGCCATGGGCTGCGAGAACAGCACCCTTGGTGCACCGGCGTCGAGGAAACGCTGGCCATCGGCACGGGTGTTATAGGCACCGGAACACTCCAGCACCAGGTCGGTGCCCAGCGCAGCCCAGTCGATGCCTTCGGGGGTGGCACTGCGCATTACCTTCACGCAGTCGCCATTGATGTGCAGACAGTCGCCGTCGACCTTGACCTCGCCGGGGAAACGCCCGTGGGTGGAGTCGAAGCGTGTCAGGTATTCCAGGCTGGCCTGATCGGCCAGATCGTTCAGCGCTACGATCTCGAAGCCGGCCTTTGCCCCCCGCTCGAACAGCGCGCGCAGGACACAGCGGCCGATACGGCCATAACCGTTGAGTGCAACTTTGTAGGGACGCAGGTGGGGCATTCGGGGCTCACGAGACAGTTCAATTGTCGTCAGCCTGCGGAGTTTGCGGTGTGGCATTTGCGGGCAAGCCCGCTCCCACAGGGTTTCATGCAACCTCTGTGGGAGCGGGCTTGCCCGCGAATAGAAGGCGACACCGCCCGCAGATCTTTAAATCAGTCTTCCAGCAGCTCTTCGGCAGTACCGAGGATGTTCTCCAGGGTGAAGCCAAACTCTTCGAACAGTGCCGAAGCCGGCGCCGACTCACCGTAAGTGGTCATGCCGATGATACGACCTTCCAGGCCAACGTACTTGTACCAGAAGTCGGCGTGGGCAGCTTCGATGGCGATGCGCGCACCGACTTCCAGCGGCAGCACGGACTGCTTGTAGGCAGCGTCCTGGGCATCGAACACGCTGGTGCACGGCATGGAAACCACGCGCACCTTGCGGCCTTGCTCGGTCAGCTTGTCGAAGGCCTGAACAGCCAGGCCCACTTCGGAACCGGTGGCGATCAGGATCAGTTCGGGCTCGCCGGCGCAGTCCTTGAGCACATAGCCACCGCGGCTGATGTCGGCGATCTGCTGGGCATCGCGGTCCTGGTGCTGCAGGTTCTGGCGCGAGAAGATCAGCGCCGATGGGCCGTCCTTGCGCTCCAGGGCGTTTTTCCAGGACACGGCGGATTCCACCGCGTCGGCTGGGCGCCAAGTATCCAGGTTTGGCGTGCTGCGCAGGCTGGTCAGCTGCTCGATCGGCTGGTGCGTCGGGCCGTCTTCGCCCAGACCGATGGAGTCATGGGTGTACACGTGGATCACGCGCTGCTTCATCAGGGCCGACATGCGCACGGCGTTGCGGGCGTATTCCATGAACATCAGGAAGGTCGCGCCGTAAGGCACCAGGCCACCGTGCAGGGCAACGCCGTTCATGATGGCGGTCATGCCGAACTCGCGCACGCCGTAGAACACGTAGTTGCCGCTGGCGTCATTGGCTTCGACGCCCTTGCAACCTTTCCACAGGGTCAGGTTGGAGCCGGCCAGGTCCGCCGAACCACCGAGGAACTCCGGCAGCAGCGGGCCAAAGGCGTTCAGGGCGTTCTGGCTGGCCTTGCGGCTGGCGATGGTTTCGCCTTTGGCAGCCACTTCGTTGATGTAGGCCTGGGCCTTTTCGCTGAAGTCGGCCGGCAGCTCGCCGCTGTCACGGCGCTTGAAATCGGCAGCCAGCTCCGGGTAGGCCTTGGCGTAGGCCTCGAAGCGCTGGTTCCACTCGGCTTCGGCCTTGGCGCCAGCGGCCTTGGCATCCCACTCGGCATAAATGTCGGCAGGGATTTCGAACGGGCCGTGGTTCCAGTTCAGTTCTTTACGGGCCAAGGCGATTTCGTCGTTGCCCAGCGGTGCACCGTGGCAATCTTCCTTGCCCTGCTTGTTCGGCGAGCCAAAACCAATGATGGTCTTGCAGCAGATCAGGGTCGGGCGATCGCTCTTGCGGGCGGTCTCGATGGCCATCTTGATTTCTTCGGCGTCATGGCCGTCGACGTTGCGGATCACCTGCCAGTTGTAGGCTTCGAAGCGCGCCGGGGTGTTGTCGGTGAACCAGCCGTGCACTTCGCCGTCGATGGAGATGCCATTGTCATCGTAGAAGGCGATCAGCTTGTTCAGGCCCAGGGTGCCTGCCAGCGAGGCGACTTCATGGGAGATGCCTTCCATCATGCAGCCGTCGCCGAGGAACACATAGGTGTTGTGGTCGACGATATTGTGGCCGTCACGGTTGAACTGGGCAGCCAGCACTTTTTCGGCCAGGGCGAAGCCCACGGCGTTGGCGATACCCTGGCCGAGCGGACCGGTGGTGGTCTCGACGCCTGGGGTGTAGCCGTATTCCGGATGGCCCGGGGTGCGGCTGTGCAGTTGGCGGAAACCTTTGATGTCATCGATGGTGACGTCGTAGCCGGTCAGGTGCAGCAGCGAGTAGATCAGCATCGAACCGTGGCCGTTGGACAGTACGAAGCGGTCACGGTCGGCGAAACTCGGGTTGCTCGGGTTGTGCTTCAGGTAGTCGCGCCAAAGCACTTCGGCGATATCCGCCATGCCCATGGGGGCACCTGGGTGGCCGCTGTTGGCCTTTTGCACGGCATCCATGCTGAGGGCACGAATGGCGTTGGCACGTTCACGACGGCTGGGCATCGCTGATCTCCTAGGGGGCTTGAATAGGTGGTGTCACGAAAAAGGCGGCCATTTTCGCCCACTGGGGGCGCTTGGGGCAAACATTTAAGCGCCAAGCGCAAGCTTTAAGCTGCAAGTGAAGAAACAGAGCGCGACTCGGAGCGCTCCAAAGCGTGTAGCTTGAAGCTTTCGGCTTGCAGCTCATCGCCAATATCAAAACTTTTTGATATTGGCCTTGCTAGGGCATCGATGCCTGTCTAGACTGCCGCCCCATGAATCTGCGTGCGCAATCGATCCCCGAGCAACGCGAAACATTGGCTGCCCTGTGCAAAGCCAGTGGCGATGCGTTGCGCCTGAACGTATTGCGCGCCCTGGCCAACGACTCGTTCGGCGTGCTGGAACTGGCGCAGATCTTCGACATCGGCCAGTCGGGCATGAGCCACCACCTTAAGGTGCTGGCCCAGGCCGACCTTGTGGCAACCCGCCGCGAAGGCAACGCCATCTTCTACCGCCGTGCCCTGCCCGATGGCCTGCGCCTGGGTGGCCGGCTGCATGCAGCGCTGCTCGAAGAAGTCGACGAGTTGGCCCTGCCGCCCGATGTGCAGGCGCGCATCGCCCAGGTGCAGCAGCGCCGGGCGGCTACCAGCCAGGACTTCTTCCTGCGCGTTGAAGAGAAGTTCCGTGCCCAGCAAGACCTGATCGCCGGCCTTCCGCAGTACCGCGAAAGCCTGCTGGCGCTGCTCGACAAACTGCATTTCGACCCGGCTGCCAGCGCGCTGGAAGTCGGGCCCGGCGACGGTGGCTTCCTGCCCGACCTGGCCCGGCGCTTTGCCCAGGTCACCGCCCTGGACAACAGCCCTACCATGCTCGAACTTGCACGTCAGGTGTGCCAGCGCGAAGGGCTCGACAACGTGAACCTGCAGTTGGCCGATGCACTGGGTGCAACGGATGTGGCCGCCGACTGCGTTGTGCTGAACATGGTGCTGCACCATTTCAGCGACCCGGCCCTGGCCTTGCGCCAGCTGGCCAAACGGGTAAAGGCAGGCGGCAGCCTGCTGGTCACCGAACTGTGCAGCCATGACCAGGGGTGGGCGCGCGAAGCCTGCGGCGACCTCTGGCTGGGCTTCGAACAGGACGACCTGGCGCGCTGGGCCAACGCTGCCGGGCTGGCCCATGCGGACAGCCTGTACGTGGGCTTGCGTAACGGTTTCCAGATCCAGGTCCGCCATTTTCAGCGGACGGCTGGCGACATACACCATCGGTAAATTTCAGGAACCTTCGAGATGAGCGAATACTCCCTTTTCACCTCCGAGTCCGTGTCCGAAGGGCATCCGGACAAGATCGCCGACCAGATTTCGGACGCAGTCCTTGATGCCATCATCGCTCAGGACAAATACGCCCGCGTAGCCTGCGAAACCCTGGTCAAGACCGGTGTCGCCATCATCGCTGGCGAAGTCACCACTTCGGCCTGGGTCGACCTGGAAGACCTGGTGCGCAAAGTCATCATCGACATCGGCTACAACAGCTCTGACGTCGGCTTCGATGGCGCCACCTGCGCCGTGATGAACATCATTGGCAAACAGTCGGTAGACATCGCCCAAGGCGTGGACCGCTCCAAGCCGGAAGACCAGGGCGCCGGTGACCAGGGCCTGATGTTCGGCTATGCCAGCAACGAAACCGAAGTCCTGATGCCTGCACCAATCTGCTTCTCGCACCGCCTGGTAGAACGCCAGGCCGAGGCGCGCAAGTCCGGCCTGCTGCCGTGGCTGCGCCCGGATGCCAAGTCGCAGGTCACCTGCCGCTACGAGAACGGCAAAGTGGTCGGTATCGACGCCGTGGTGCTGTCGACCCAGCACAACCCGGAGGTTTCGCAGAAAGACCTGCAGGAAGCCGTGATGGAGCTGATCGTCAAGCACACCCTGCCGGCCGAACTGCTGCACAAAGGCACCCAGTACCACATCAACCCGACCGGCAACTTCATCATCGGTGGCCCGGTGGGTGACTGCGGCCTGACGGGCCGCAAGATCATCGTCGACTCCTACGGCGGCATGGCCCGCCACGGTGGTGGCGCGTTCTCCGGCAAGGACCCGTCCAAGGTTGACCGTTCCGCCGCCTACGCCGGCCGCTACGTGGCCAAGAACATCGTCGCCGCCGGCCTGGCCGAGCGTTGCGAGATCCAGGTGTCGTACGCCATTGGCGTGGCCCAGCCGACGTCCATCTCGATCAACACCTTCGGTACCGGCAAGGTCTCCGACGACAAGATCATCCAGCTGGTGCGCGAATGCTTCGACCTGCGTCCGTACGCCATCACCACCATGCTCGACCTGCTGCACCCGATGTATCAGGAAACCGCTGCCTACGGCCACTTCGGCCGCACACCGCAGCAGAAGACTGTCGGCGACGACACCTTCACCACCTTCACCTGGGAGCGCACCGACCGCGCCCAGTCGCTGCGTGACGCTGCCGGCCTGTAAATTTTCCTGCAGCGCTGGACGAAAGCCCCTGCCGAGTGATCGGCAGGGGCTTTTTTGTGCCTGTCACAGCATTTTCATCGCCTGTGAGATCGGCCGCCGCCCAAGCGGCGCTGGTTTCTTGCCCCAGCCCGGGATTGAAGACGAACATCTGCGAAATATCACCTGACAACTGCACACGCCAGCCGCCCCGCTACCCGCCTACGCTAAGCGCTTCACCGCCATGCAAGGATGCCAGGCCATGCCGTACCTGCTGTTGTTCGCCCTGCTATTTGCGCTGAACGTCCCATTGGCCAGGGCTGCCTCCTGCCCACACTGGGACCTGCAACAGGCCAAGGCCGAAGTTGCACAACTGCGCGCCACACTTGCCCGATGGGACGAGCACTACCATCGCCAGGGCATAGCCCTGGTGGCCGACGAACTGTACGACCAGAGCCGCGAGCGCCTGAACCACCTGCAGCAGTGCTTCGCGGTTGGCACCAGCCCCTCCCCCCTGGTCAGTGCTCGCGGCCCGGTCCCCCACACCGTGCCGCATACCGGCGTCGACAAGCTGGCAGACCGCCAGGCCGTGGCGCGATGGATGGCCGGCAAGACCGGCGTGTGGGTACAGCCCAAGGTCGACGGTGTTGCAGTTTCCCTCACTTACCAGCAGGGCCGATTGGTACAACTGACCAGCCGGGGGGACGGTGTACACGGCCATGACTGGAGCCGACACATTCCACAACTCGGCGCTGTCACTCGGCAATTGCCTGAGGCGGTCGACCTGCACTTGCAAGGTGAACTGTATCTGCGCCTGGACGACCATGTGCAAGCCATGGCAGGCAGCGCCAACGCCCGGGGTACCGTGGCAGGGCTGCTTGCACGCAAGCAACTGACTGGCGCACAAGGCAACGCTATCGGCCTGTTCGTGTGGGGCTGGCCGCACGGCCCCGAGCAACAGGCCGATCGCCTCGACCAGCTGGCACGGCTGGGGTTTCCGGACAGCCAGCGTTACAGCATCGCCATCGACACGCTGGAGGATGCGGCACACTGGCGCGAGCACTGGTATCGCTCTGCTCTGCCCTTCGCCACCGACGGTGTAATCCTGCGCCAGGGCAGCCGGCCGCCTGCCGAGCGCTGGCAGGCCAAGGCACCTTACTGGATCGCGGCCTGGAAGTACCCTTATGCACAAGCCTTGGCTGAAGTACGGGACGTGCGCTTTCGGGTCGGCCGCACTGGCAGGGTCACGCCCGTTCTGCAAGTGCAACCCGTTACCCTCGATGACCGTCGTATTACCCAGGTCAGCCTTGGGTCGCTGGCGCGCTGGCAAACCTTGGATATTCGCCCCGGCGATCAGGTGGCTATCAGCCTTGCCGGGCTGACCATTCCGCGGCTCGATCACGTCGTGCACCGCGCTGTAGAGCGCCAACCGATTACCGCGCCAGCACCCGAGCAGCATCATGCCCACAGCTGCTGGCAGGCCGGCGAGGGCTGCGATGAGCAGTTCATTGCCCGCCTCACCTGGCTTAGCGGCAAACAGGGCCTGGCCTTGCCGCGCACCGGGCCCGGCACATGGCGTCGGCTGGTCGAAGCGGGCCTGGTGACGTCCATGACCGACTGGCTGCAGCTCGATGCCGAGCGCCTGCAGCAGGCCCCCGGAATCAGCAGGCTCACTGCGGCACACTTGCTGGGCAGTTTCGACGAAGCACGCTCACGCCCCTTCGATCAGTGGCTGCGCGCCCTTGGCGCGCCCATTGGCAAGCATTTGCCACTGACTGGCGACTGGCAGGAACTGGCCTCACGCAGTGCCGGCCAATGGCAAACCGTGCCCGGCATCGGCGCAAAACGCTCGCGCCAACTTGTGGAATTTTTCGCGGCCTCTGAGGTGCAAGCCATTGCCGCACAGTTGGCAGAAACCGGTATAGAAGGGTTCTTGACCCCGTCCCAGCGCATTGAGCAATGATTTTTTACCAAATAGTGCGTAGGAAAAACCCGAGACTCGGGCAGAAAACCCCACCAAGGGTTTCTAAATGGGCAAAACCAAGGCAGGATTTCCACCAACTTTTGCTGCCCCGCCCCGTTCAAGAGGCTTTTCATGAAACGTATTTCGACTCTTTTCCTGCTCGCGACACTGGGCCTGGCTGCGGGCAGCGTGCAAGCTGCCCAGCCGGACCCGGGCCTGACCGGTTGCGCCGCCAAGCGTAGCGCCATTGAAAACCAACTGAAGATTGCCCGTGACCACGGCAACAGCGACCAGGTCGCCGGGCTGGAAGAAGCCCTGCGTGGTGTGGACAACTGCACCGACGCCAGCCTGCGCAAAGAGCGTGAGCAGAAGGTGCTCGACGCACGCCATGAAGTGGCGCAGCGGGAAAAGGACTTGAAGAAAGCCGAGAAGAAAGGCGACGCCGAGAAGATCAACAAGCGCAAGGACAAGCTGGCCGAGTCGCGCAAAGAGCTGCAGGAAGCGGTCGACGATCTCGACCGCTAAGGCATCTGGCCGGCAAGCCTGGTCTTTGTGGGAGCGGCCTTGTGTCGCGATAGGGCCGCACAGCGGCCCCGGCTATGCATGCATTTCTGCTGAAATCCTGGGGCCGCTGCGCGGCCCTATCGCGACACAAGATCGCTCCCACAGGAATTTGGACACGCCTCGACGGTTTGCGCAAACAGCACAGCCATTCAATGATTACGAAATTCGCTATGACAGGCCTTGCACGCAGCCTCGACCTTGTCCATCGGTGCTTTCAGTTGCGCAGCATCCAGCGGCTGGCTGCGACTGACATCGACCAGTTCACCAGTGACACCTTCCAGTTGCCGGGCCAGGTCATGAAACCGCGCCTGGCGCTCCCACACCTCGGCGCGGGCGGCGCTGTCACCACCATCGCGCACCTGTGGAAAATGCTGCCACGGCTGATGCGACAGGCTGTCCAGCTTCAATGCACCGTCGGCAAACTTCACCCCGTCGAACGGCAACCGGCCACGCAGCATGCCACCCAGGTCTTCGCTGGTCTTGAGCATGTCCTTGAAGATCACCTTGCGTTTCCCCAGCGGCGAGTTCGGATCTACCCGGTCACACCCCGTCAGAGCCCCTCCCAGGGTAAGTACTGCCAGCAGAACAACGGTCAATCGCTTAAACATCACGCTCACTTCGGCCTACGCAAATGGGCGGCCAGTATCGCTGCCCCCAGGCCAAACACCAATAGCCACATAAAAGGCAGGGGCGAACCTTCATGTTCGCTTCTGACAGGAATGCACACATGAAATCTGCCCTGCGTCACCTGGCCTGGACACTGCCGGTGCTGGCTTTGCTGGCCGGCTGCAACGGCGGCGAGAGCGCCAAGCCCGAGCCCCACGCTGTCGCCACCTATGCCCCGGCCACTTGGAAAGACTTGCCGGCCGTCAGCGATGAAGACCTGCTGGCAGGCTTTTATGCATGGCGCAACGGCTGCGAAAAACTCAAGCGCGATCCGGTGTGGGCCGCCACCTGCGAAGCGGCCGGCAGTGCCACAGCCAGCGCCGCCCAAGTGCGTACCTTCCTTGAGCAGAACCTGCAGGTGTACGGCCTGCGCTCTGCAGAGAACAACGCCAATGGCCTGATTACCGGCTACTACGAACCAGTCTACCCAGGCAGCCTGAGCCAATCGGCAACCAACCATGTGGCAGTCTACGGCATCCCTGATGACATGATCGTGGTCGACCTGGCCAGCGTGTACCCCGAACTCAAGGGCAAACGCCTGCGCGGCCGTCTGGAGGGGCGGGTGCTCAAGCCATACGACACGGCCGAAGTCATCAACCGTAACGGCGTCAAGGCACCGGTGCTGGCCTGGCTGACCGACCCGATGGACCTGCAATTCCTGCAGATCCAGGGTTCTGGCCGGGTGCAACTGGAAGATGGCCGTCAACTGCGCCTGGGCTATGCCGACCAGAACGGCCACCCTTACCGGCCGATCGGCCGCTGGCTGGTGGAACAGGGCCAGCTGAAAAAAGAAGACGTGAGCATGGGTGCCATTCATGCCTGGGCCCAGGCCAACCCGCAGCGCGTACCAGAACTGCTGGCGAGCAACCCCAGCTACGTATTCTTCAGCACCCGCCCGGACAGCAACGAAGGCCCGCGCGGCTCGCTGAACGTACCGCTTACCGCCGGCTACAGCGTGGCCATCGACCGCAAGGTAATTCCGCTGGGCAGCCTGTTGTGGCTTTCCACTACGCGCCCGGACGGCTCGCCAGTGGTGCGCCCGGTGGGTGCGCAGGACACTGGTGGGGCGATTGCGGGTGAAGTGCGTGCCGACCTGTTCTGGGGCACCGGGCCGGAAGCCGGCGAGCTGGCGGGGAACATGAAGCAGCAGGGGCAGATCTGGATGCTCTGGCCTAAAGGCCAGCCGCTACCTGAGGTACCTAAGGTACCTTGATCGGCGGTGGATTCTTCGCGGGCTTGCCCGCTCCCACAGGTACACCACAGCCCTTGAATACTGTGGTGTACCTGTGGGAGCGGGCAAGCCCGCGAAGAAGGCCACTCGGTTTCAGATGGAAACCACGAAGAACGACACGATCAACGCCAAGCCGGCAAACCACATCAGCGATCGCAAGGCAGCCCAGTCGGCCAGGTAGCAGATGATGTAAAGCAAGCGGCTGGTGATATACATCACCCCCAGCACATCCTGGGTCACCTGCTCTGCATTGCCCACGATATCTGCCACAAGCACCGCCGCAGCAAATGCCGGAAACGCTTCGTAGCCATTCTGCTGCGCAGCATGGGCACGCCGTGGCAGGCCCGACAAGGTATCGAGGAAGGCTCGCGGATCGTGATTGTCCTTGAGGCCGAAGCGGCCACTGCTCGCCTTGGCGATCAAGGCACAAAGCGGGTTCAACAGCAGCGCAATCAGGATGCACCACAGGGCAACAGTCATGGACAGGACTCCTTGTTCAGTCTTCAGGTCAAAGCTTCATTACCAGCATGCCGGCCAACACCAGCCCGCAAGCTAGGAGTCTCGGCCCGCCAAAAGGTTCTTTGAGGTAGCGCATACCCAGCACCACCACCAGGATCACGCTCAACTCCCGCAGAGCCGCCGCCTCGGCCACTGACCCCAGGTGCATGGCCCACAGCACCAGGGCATAGCTGAACAATACGCAGAACCCTACCGCCAACCCAAGGCGCCATTGGGTTCGCCAGAACAGTACGAATGGCGCCCGCCGCGCGACGCTCGCCAACAACGGGAATTGCCAGGCGCTGAGCAGGGTCAGCCAGACCAGGTAATCCCACGGTTTGCCCCACAGGCGCACGGCCTGGCCGTCGAACCAGGTGTAGCAACCAATGCACAGGCCAATCAAGGCAACCACCGGCAGCATCGACCATGGCAGCCGGTCACCGCCGCCGCCCTGCCACAACAGGCAGGCCATGCCACAGGGGATCAACAGGATACCGATGATCTGCTGCTGGCTCAGCGATTCCCCGGCAAAGGCCAGGGTCAGCCCCAGCACCACCAGCGGTGACAGCCCGCGCATCAGAGGATAGACCAGCCCCAGGTCGCCCACGCGGTAGGCCTGGATCAGCAGATAGCGGTACAACTGCTCAGCCAGTGCCGAGGCTACCAACCAGGGCCAGATTTCAGCAGGCGGAACATCGACAAAGGGCACCGCCAGCACCGCGAAGGCCAGCGCTACCGTGTCCATGCTGGCAATTACCAGCAAGCGCTCGCCACTGAATTTGATCAAGGTATTCCAGGTTGCATGCAGCAGGGCGGCAACCAGCACCAGAGATGTTGCCAACACGCCTTCTTATCCTTATGGCTTTTCATGGCTGTGAATATATAGCGTTCAGGGGGGCTTTGTGGGAGCGGGCATGCCCGCGAAGAATGCAACTCGGTGTATGGCACCGGCTTTGCCGGTGTTCGCGGGCACGCCCGCTCCCACAGGGTAACCAGTGCAGACTGTCACGGGAACGATTTGGACTAATTCGGTCAAACCCTGTGCCCCGAACCCCGCGCCAGGTCATCAAAGAACTGCCCGAGCCATTCGGGTTGAGACTTGGAAGCCACTGTCACAGGATTCAGGATGCTTGAACTCGTTGCCGCGTTTATTTGCCTCACCACCCTTCTTACCTATGTCAATTACCGCTTCATCGGCCTGCCCCCCGCTATCGGCGTGATGGTTACAGCGCTGCTGTTTTCCCTGATATTGCAAGGCCTGAGCGTTATCGGCTTCCCTGGCCTGGAAGAACGCGTCGAAGGGCTGATGAACCAGATCGACTTCAACGACCTGCTCATGCATTGGATGCTGGCGTTCCTGCTGTTTGCCGGCGCCCTGCACGTCAACCTCAGCGACCTGCGCAGCTACCGCTGGCCGATTGGCCTGCTGGCCACCTTGGGTGTGCTGATCGCCACCGTGGTCATCGGCTACCTGGCGCATTGGGTGTTTGCCCTGTTCGGCTGGCAGGTGCCACTGATCTACTGCCTGCTGTTCGGTGCACTGATCTCACCGACCGACCCGATTGCCGTACTTGGCGCGCTGCGTACTGCCAATGCGCCCAAACCGCTTAAAACCACCATCGTCGGCGAGTCACTGTTCAACGACGGTACGGCAGTCGTGGTATTCACCGTGCTGCTGGGCATCATCCGGCTGGGTGAAACACCGAGCATGACCGACACGGCGATCCTGTTCGCCCGCGAGGCCATTGGCGGTGCGGTGTTCGGTGGCCTGATCGGCTATGCCACCTACCGCATGATCAAGAGCGTCGAGCAGTATCAGGTGGAAGTCATGCTGACCCTGGCGCTGGTGATCGGTGGTTCGGCAATGTGCTACGAGCTGCATGTGTCGGCGCCGATCGCCATGGTGGTGGCCGGCCTGATCATCGGCAACCTGGGGCGCAACCTGGCGATGAATGACATGACCCGCCGTTACATGGACGGTTTCTGGGAACTGATCGACGACATGCTCAATGCCCTGCTGTTCGCATTGATCGGCCTGGAGCTGTTGCTGCTGCCGTTCAACTGGATGCACCTGGCGGCTGGCGGCGTACTGGCACTGGCAGTGCTGCTGTCGCGCCTGCTGACCGTGGCTCCGGCGATCGTGCTGCTGCGGCGCTGGCGTCCGGTGCCCAAAGGCACGGTGCGGGTGCTGACCTGGGGGGGCCTGCGCGGTGGCGTGTCGGTGGCACTTGCGCTGTCGCTACCGCTGGGCGAGGAACGGGACCTGCTGCTGTCGATCACCTACATCGTGGTGCTGTCGTCGATTCTGGTGCAGGGGTTGAGCATTGGGCGGGTGGTACGCAAGGTCAGCGCCCAGCCTTGAGAATGCCGGGGCCGCTTTGCGGCCCATTCGCGGGTGAACCCGCTCCTACGGGATCGCGTACCCCTGTAGGAGCGGGTTCACCCGCGAAGAGGCCAGCACAGACAACCAGGAACTATTCGACTGCCGAATCCGGGAACTGGTCCTGCACATACTTGATCTCGGTGCGCCCATGGGCCGCCGGCTGGCCGTCTTCACCCAAGTTGACGAACACCATCTTGTCGACAGTCAGAATGCTCTTGCGGGTGATCTTGTTACGCACTTCGCACTTGAGGGTGATCGAGGTGCGGCCGAACTCGATGGCTGTAATGCCCAGCTCGATGATGTCGCCCTGGCGCGAAGCACTGACGAAGTTGATTTCCGACATGTACTTGGTCACCACACGCTGGTTGCCCAGCTGGACGATGGCGTAGATCGCCGCCTCTTCATCGATCCAACGCAACAGGCTGCCACCGAACAGGGTGCCATTGGGGTTGAGGTCTTCGGGTTTAACCCACTTGCGGGTGTGAAAGTTCATCTGTACTCCTGACCTGCTTGGCTAACGTGTAGCAATGATGGCAGAGCGGCTGCCTTCGCTCCATTGAACATCGACTATCGTCGCGATTAATCGACGGAAAACCTTGGGCAAGCCGGCGGGGGCAGCTATAATCTGCGCCGTTTTACATGGTTGCCCACAGCGGTGCCATGCCCGCCACCTGTCCGAGGGGCGCTGCAGCAGGCTAGGCCTGTCAGGCTCGGATGGGGCGTTGCTCGCTCCCGCGAGCGCTTAACGCACAACGGCGCCCATTCGCACATTACGAATGGAGGCTCTCATGAGCGCTGCAAACATGCCTGCTGGTTTTACCGATTACAAAGTCGCCGACATCTCCCTGGCCGCCTGGGGCCGTCGCGAAACCATCATTGCCGAATCGGAAATGCCTGCGCTGATGGGCCTGCGTCGCAAGTACCTGGCCGAGCAACCGCTCAAGGGTGCAAAGATCCTGGGCTGCATCCACATGACCATCCAGACCGCCGTGCTGATCGAAACCCTGGTTGCCCTGGGTGCCGAAGTGCGCTGGTCGTCCTGCAACATCTTCTCGACTCAAGACCAGGCCGCCGCCTCGATCGCCGCCGCCGGTATCCCGGTGTTCGCCTGGAAAGGTGAAACCGAAGAAGAGTACGAGTGGTGCCTGGAGCAGACCATCCTGAAAGATGGCCAGCCATGGGACGCCAACATGATCCTCGACGACGGTGGTGACCTGACCGAACTGCTGCACAAGAAGTACCCGCAGGTACTGGACCGCGTGCACGGCGTGACCGAAGAGACCACCACCGGCGTGCACCGCCTGCTGGACATGCTGGCCAAGGGCGAGCTGAAAGTCCCGGCGATCAACGTCAACGACTCGGTCACCAAGAGCAAGAACGACAACAAGTACGGCTGCCGTCACAGCCTGAACGACGCCATCAAGCGTGGTACCGACCACCTGCTGTCGGGCAAGCAGGCCCTGGTGATCGGCTACGGTGACGTGGGCAAGGGCTCGGCCCAGTCCCTGCGCCAGGAAGGCATGATCGTCAAGGTCTCCGAAATTGACCCGATCTGCGCCATGCAAGCCTGCATGGACGGCTTCGAGCTGGTCTCGCCGTTCATCGACGGTATCAACGACGGCACCGAAGCCAGCATCGACAAGGCCCTGCTGGGCAAGATCGACCTGATCGTGACCACCACCGGTAACGTCAACGTCTGCGACGCCAACATGCTCAAGGCCCTGAAAAAGCGTGCCGTAGTCTGCAACATCGGCCACTTCGACAACGAAATCGACACCGCCTTCATGCGCAAGAACTGGGCCTGGGAAGAGGTCAAGCCGCAGGTTCACAAGATCCACCGTACCGGCGCTGGCAGCTTCGACCCGCAAAACGACGACTACCTGATCCTGCTGGCCGAAGGCCGCCTGGTCAACCTGGGCAACGCCACTGGCCACCCAAGCCGCATCATGGACGGTTCGTTCGCCAACCAGGTTCTGGCACAGATCTTCCTGTTCGAGCAGAAGTTCGCTGACCTGCCGGCCGAAAAGAAAGCCGAGCGCCTGACCGTTGAAGTGCTGCCGAAGAAACTCGACGAAGAAGTGGCCCTGGAAATGGTCCGCGGCTTCGGCGGCGTGGTCACTCAGCTGACCAAGCAGCAAGCCGACTACATCGGTGTGACCGTCGAAGGCCCGTTCAAGCCGCACGCCTACCGCTACTAAGCGGCAAGCTTGGAGCTGCAAGCGGCAAGCAAAGGCGGTCCGCGCCATTGCCACTTGCAGCTCAGGAAACACAGATCTTGAACGACGCCCAAGCCAGACCGGCCATCACCGATCTGGCTTTTACTTGCAGCTTGCCGCAAGACGCTTGTTGCCAGAGGAACGCCTGATGTCACAAGAACGCCGCTACAGTTTCGAGTTCTTCCCGACCAAGACCGACGCCGGTCACGAAAAGCTGATGGGCGTTGCCCGCCAGCTGGCCACCTATAACCCGGACTTCTTCTCCTGCACCTACGGTGCCGGTGGCTCGACCCGCGACCGCACGCTCAATACCGTGCTGCAGCTGGAAAGCGAAGTGAAGATCCCTGCCGCGCCGCACCTGTCGTGCGTGGGCGATACCAAGGCCGAATTGCGCGCCCTGCTGGCCGAGTACAAGGCCGCCGGCATCAAACGCATCGTCGCTCTGCGTGGCGACCTGCCGTCGGGCATGGGCATGGCCAGTGGTGAACTGCGCTACGCCAGTGAGCTGGTCGAATTCATCCGCCAGGAAACCGCTGACCACTTCTACCTGGAAGTCGCTGCCTACCCGGAAATGCACCCGCAGGCGCGCAACTTCGAGGCCGATCTGGCCAACTTTGTGCACAAGGTCAAGGCCGGTGCCGACAGCGCCATCACCCAGTACTTCTTCAACGCCGACAGCTACTTCTACTTCGTCGAGCGCGCACAGAAGCTGGGCGTGGACATTCCGGTGGTACCGGGCATCATGCCGATCACCAACTACAGCAAGCTGGCCCGCTTCTCCGATGCCTGTGGCGCCGAGATCCCGCGCTGGATCCGCAAGCAGCTGGAGGCCTATGCCGACGACACCGCCAGCATCCAGGCCTTCGGCGAAGAAGTGATTACCCGCATGTGCGAACAGCTGTTGCAAGGCGGCGCACCGGGCCTGCACTTCTATACCTTGAACCAGGCCGAACCGAGCCTGGCGATCTGGAACAACCTGAAGCTGCCGCGCTGAAATCTTTTGGCAAAGTCTGCTTAAGAAATGCTTAAGGCTTTGGTCATAGACTAAAGCCTTATTCATTTTCGGGTTAAACAGGTCTTGCCTGCCATGCAGCGTCCCCAACCTTCGCGCCCACAGCTTGTATATCTGGCTTTCGGCCCGGCAACCTACCATCAGGAAGCCTGCTTCAGCATCGTCAGCGCCCTCGCCCAGTTGGGCAGTGCAGCCGGCGAGGCCATGGACATCCAGGTCTACACCGACAATGCGCAGCCCTACGCCAAGCTGCCCGTCACCGTCCATCTGCTGGACGAGGCCACGCGCCAGGCATGGAACGCCCCGCACGGTTATCACTTTCGCAGCAAGCATGTGCTGTTGCGCCGGGTACTGCAGGAACACCCACTGGCAGTGCTGATCGACACAGACACCTTTTTCCGCACTTCGCCGCTGCATCTGTTCGCCCGTGTGGCGCCCAACCGCCTGCTGTGCAACGCCATCGGCACACGCTACGGCGCTGACCAGAAGTGCCTGTTGTACAAGAACCTGCTGGCCATTCTCGAGTCCCGGGGACTGGCCGACTGCCAGATGCCGCTCGTCAACTCCGGCGTTATCGGCCTCACTGCCGAGGACTGCGGCACCCTCGACCGCTCCATCGCCATGATGGACGAATTCTACCCCTTGGCGCGTGAGGCCTATACCCTTGAGGAGTTCTGCCTGGCAGTGGCGGCCTACCGCAACCTGGAGCTGGCCGAGTGCACCGATGTCATCCATCACTACTGGAGCCGGAAGGCGCAGTTCCGGGCCAAGATCCAGGCCTGGCTGCGCAAGCACGACCACGACCCACTCAGCCCCTCGGCCCTGGCGGACGTTGCGCGGGTCAACGACCAACTGCCGCGGCCACCAACCCTGCACCGTCTGGGTTACAAGGCGCTGAGCCTGACCCTGCCCAGCCACGAGCGCCAGTTTGCCCGCGAATTGCTCTATGGCTGCTACCCCTACCCCAATGAGTTCGACCGCGCCTGCGCGTCCGCCTGGTGGGACAAGGCTCTGGAAAACCTCTACGACCGCCATGGCTACATGGAGCCCGAGCGGCTGCGTCAGTGTCTGCGCCATCCAGGGTTGCGGCTATCGCTGGGCGAGCGGCGCAAGGATATCGAGGCGCATCTGCTGCGAACCACTCAATCCTGATGTGCCCGCAAAATTCATTGTCTTGCGCGGTTGTGGGAGCGGGCGTGCCCGCGAAGAGCGCAACCCGATAGTTAGAACCGGCTTCGCCGGTGTTCGTGGGCACGCCCGCTCCCGCATCGATCGTGCATGCCTTTACCGTACACCGGCCGAACGCGTAATCTCCGGCCATGCCACATATCGCCCGTCTGTTCTGGATCCTGCTGCTCGCCAGCCTGAGCCCGTTGGCTCTGGGTGAGCGACTGCGTCTGGTGACCGATGACTGGGCGCCCTACGTGTATCAGCATGAAGGCCAGCCACGCGGTATCGACTACGAGGTTACCACTCAGGTCTTCAAGCGCCTGGGGGTCGAGGTGGAATGGCAGTTCCTGCCGTGGAAGCGCTGCCTGGCGATGGTCGAGCAAGGTTTGGCCGACGGTATCCTCGACATCTTCATGATCGAGTCGCGCCGCCCCTACCTGGTATATGCCCCCGAGCCCATGTCGGAGGTCGAATTCGTCTTGTTTCAGGCTCATGCACGTCGCCATGCGGTCACCCAGCTGAAGGACCTTTCTGGCCTTACCGTCGGCACATCGCCCGGCTATACCTATGGCACCGCGTTCAGCGAGGCCTCTTACTTCAAGCGCGAAGCCGCGCCTACCCTCGAAGCCAACTTCGGCAAGCTGATGCTGGGCCGCATCGATCTGGCGATCACCGATCGCAGGGTTGGCCATTACCTGCTTCACCAACTTGGCTTGCAGCGGCAAGTCGAAGAGTTGCCGCTGGTAGTAAGCCATCAGTCACAGTACCTGGGTTTAGTGCGCAAACCCGGCCGGGAGGCACTGGCTCTGGCCTTTGCCGAAGAGCTGCAGCGGTTCAAGCAGGAACCGGCCTATGCAGCGATCAGCAACCGCTACACAAGCGACACCGGAAACATTCTCAACGCCGTTGAGCAGCAGGAAAGCAGCACAGCGCGATAGCTCTGTTATACTCGGGCCTTCCCGCCCGGCTCACGCCCGGACGCTCGGCCTCGCAACAGGCATCCCGATCGGCACCGACGCTCCTTTGCGTCCAGCCTCCGTTTCCCGGATGTGCAGTGAAAGCCCAGCTGGACCGGACGCGATCGCATTCCACCGATGCCCGTCGCGCCAGGCAGAACATCCCAACGGGCCCAGCCCACACGAGAACAGGATCGCCCATGTCCTTTGCTTCCCTCGGTCTCTCCGAGGCTCTTGTCCGCGCTATCGAGGCTGCGGGCTACACCCAGCCGACCCCCGTGCAACAGCGGGCAATTCCCGCCGTGTTGCAAGGCCGCGACCTGATGGTTGCCGCACAGACAGGTACGGGTAAAACCGGCGGCTTCGCCCTGCCGATTCTCGAGCGCCTGTTCCCGGCCGGCCATCCCGACAAATCACAGCGCCACGGCCCGCGCCAGCCTCGCGTTCTGGTCCTGACACCGACCCGCGAACTGGCAGCCCAGGTGCATGACAGTTTCAAGGTCTATGCCCGTGACCTGCCACTGGTCAGCGCCTGCATCTTCGGCGGCGTTGGCATGAACCCGCAGATCCAGGCCATTGCCAAAGGCGTTGATGTGCTGGTCGCCTGCCCAGGCCGCCTGCTCGACCTCGCCGGCCAAGGCAAGGTCGACCTGGCCCACGTGGAAATCCTGGTACTGGATGAAGCCGATCGCATGCTCGACATGGGCTTCATCCACGACGTCAAGAAGGTCCTCGCCCGCCTGCCGGCCAAGCGCCAGAACCTGCTCTTCTCGGCCACCTTCTCCAAGGACATCACCGACCTCGCCGACAAGCTCCTGCACAACCCGGAGCGTATCGAGGTCACCCCGCCGAACACCACCGTCGAGCGTATCGAGCAGCGGGTATATCGCCTGCCTGCCAGCCACAAGCGTGCCTTGCTGGCGCACCTGATCACCCTGGGCGCCTGGGAACAGGTGTTGGTGTTCACCCGAACCAAGCATGGCGCCAACCGCCTGGCCGAGTACCTGGAAAAGCAAGGCCTGACCGCCGCCGCGATCCACGGCAACAAGAGCCAGAACGCCCGCACCAAGGCGCTGGCCGACTTCAAGGCCAACAGCGTGCGCGTACTGGTCGCCACCGACATCGCTGCCCGCGGCCTGGACATCGACCAGTTGCCCCATGTTGTCAACTTCGAGCTGCCGAATGTCGAGGAAGACTACGTCCACCGCATCGGCCGTACCGGCCGTGCCGGTCGTTCGGGCGAAGCTATTTCCCTGGTCGCGCCAGATGAAGAGAAGCTGCTCAAGAGCATCGAGCGGGTGACCAAGCAGCGCATCGCGGATGGCGACCTGATGGGCTTCGACGCCAGCCAGGTAGAAGCCGAGAAGCCCGAAGCACGCGAGCGCCCGCAGAATAACGGCCGCGGTGGCCGCAACCAGCAAGCCCGTGGCGAAGGTGGTAAAGACACCAACGGCGGCCGCAAGGACAAAGGCAAGGACAAAGGCAAAGCCAGGCAGCAAGCTGCGGCCAAGCCGGACGACAAGGAAAAGAGCGGCGACAAGCAGCAACCGCGCAAGCCGCGTGACAAGAAACCACGCCCGCAGCAGGCCAGCAATAACAGCGTGCCGAAGCCGCCGGCAGACCGCGACCCGGAAGAGTTCCTGGACGACGAACTCGATAACTTCGGTAACCGCGCCGACTATGTCAGCCCTTACCAGGGCAAGAACCAGGGCCGCAACCGCCGCCCGGGGGGTGCTGGCCAAGGTCAGGGGCAAGGCAATGGCCAACGCAGCAACGCTGGCGGCCAGGGCCAAGCCCGCAATGGCGGCCAGCCACGCAGTGGTGGCGGAGAAAAACGCCCGCCCCGCGCCAACAACGGTGGCGGTACCCGTCGTGATGGCGGCGGTGGCCGTGGTCGCCCTGCGCGTGACGATGCTGCCCGGCAAGAGCCGGCCTTGCGCAACCCGCGTCAGCCGGAAAAACAGCCAGTGATCATTCGCAAGGAGTCCAAGCTGGACCGCTTCCCGACGCCTGAGCAACTGGATGACCTGCCAAGCCGCCCACGTGGTGAGCGCCCGGCGCTGCTGACCCGCAAGGGCTGATGGAAATGCCGAGGGGGCTGCTTTGCGGCCCCCTCGGTCTTCAGCTGGCAGAAATTACTTCTGCTTCACACCTTCAACACTGATATCCAGGTCCAGGGTCTGCGAAGTGGCACCTGGGCCTTTGATGCCGAAGTCGTTCAGGTTCAGCGTGGTGGTGGCGTTGAAGCCAGCGCGTTCACCACCCCATGGGTCCTTGCCTTCACCGTTGAAGGTAGCCTTGAACGTCACCGGCTTGGTGACACCGTGCATGGTCAGGTCGCCAGTCACGTCAGCCGTCTTGTCGCCAGTCGACTTGACGCTGGTGGAGACGAATTTGGCGTCTGGGTACTTCTTCACGTCGAGGAAGTCGGCGCTGGCGATGTGCTTGTCACGCTCGGCGTGGTTCGACCACAGGCTGGCGGTTTTCAAGTCGACGCTAATCTTGCTGGCTTCAGGCTTGGCGCTGTCCCAGCTGAAATTGCCGTCGAAATCCTTGAAGGTACCGTGGATGAAGCTGTAGCCCAGGTGGCTGATTTTCCAGTCAACGAACGCGTGCTGGCCTTCCTTGTCAATCTTGTACTCGGCAGCCATGGCCTGGCCAGCAGAGAGCAGAGCGGTACCGAGCGCCAGAGCGGCAAAAGTCTTTTTCAACATCCTGTTCCTTCCTGTGTAATTGAGGTTGAGAGTCAAGCTTTGCGGCCCAGCATGCGAATCAGGGTCGCGTCACGGTCGATGAAATGGTGCTTGAGCGCGGCAAGGGCATGCAGCACGGCGAAAATCACCAAGCCCCAGGCCAGCCACAAATGAACCACACCCGCCACATCTGCCTGGTCGGGCAGGTCGCTGATCAGTGCCGGCACTTCGAACAGGCCAAACACCGGAATGCCGACCCCGTCGGCAGTGGAAATCAGGTAACCGGCAACCATCACCGCAAACAGCCCAAAGTACAGGACCAGGTGACCCAGCTTGGCCGCCAGGCGAGTGAGTGCACCATGATTGACCGGAGCCGGTGGTGGCGGGCTGATGAAACGCCAGAACATTCGCAGCAGCATCACCGCCAGCAGCACCAGGCCGATACTCTTGTGCAGGTCCGGGCCGGCCTTGCGCCAGGGGCTGTAGTAGTCGAGGCCGACCATCCACAGGCCCAGGCCAAACAGGCCGAAGACTGCCAGCGCCACACCCCAGTGCAGGATGATGCTGACCACGCCATAGCGAGAAGGTGAATTGCGCAGTTGCATGTTGCGTGTTTCCCCGTGAAAGCTGTGCACAGACTAACGCGAAACGTATCGAAGAAAAGCGGAAAAAATTGCTTCGGATTATCGAGGAATCCGATATTTATTCTGTTGGCTCACCATTAAGAAAACATTAACGATAGTCGGAGCGCTGGGGTTGCAGTGCCGGCCTTCAGGCTGCAAACAGGCCGACACTGTCGAACAATCAGCCAGCCTTGGCCTGGGTATTGGCTGCAGCCTTCACCTCGGGCGTGTCCGCCCCACCAAACACGCGCTTGAAGAAGCCTGGCTTGTCCTGCTTCGCCTCCTCGGACGGCTTCGGCTCAGCTTTGACCGGCGCCTTGTCAGTCTTGTCGCCCTTGTCGGACGAACCGCCGAACATATTGGAGAAGAACCCTCCTTTGCTCTCCTTGGCGGCCGCCGCACCTGCCGTCACCGCAACTGGCGCCGTCTTGGCCGGGTCGAACGACTTGCCGGCCAACAGGTCCTGTACCTGGCTGGCCGCACGCTGGCCACTGCGCAGGGCGCCTTCCAAAGTGCCGGGGTACAGGGCATCGGTGTGCTCACCGGCAAAGGCAATGCGCTGCACCGGACGCTCCCAAAGGCGCCAGTACTTGCTGATCTGCCCCGGGCCGTAGGCCAGGTAGGCACCACCTGTGCCCACGTCAGCACTGTATCGTTTGACCTCGTAACCGGTGAAAGCACCACGGGCCTGGGGGTAGAACGCATGCAGACGGATCAGCACCTGGTCGACCATCTGCTTGTCACCAAAGGCCTGCAGCAGACGAGCGTTGTCGCCGGACAGGTTGATCACCACGTTGGCCCCCCCCTTGAGCGCCGGCTCGACCCACAGCATGCCGAGGCCGGCGTTACTGAAGATTTCGCCCGACATGCGTGCACGGCTTTCCCATACGGGTTTCTTGAACTTGAGCATGATCTGGTCGCGCCAACCATAGTTGGTGCCCTTGAGCGCCGCCAGGTGCTGGCTGTCCAGGCCAGGGGTCATCTGGATCCTGGCCAGCGCGCGCAAAGGCACGGCCATGACCAGATAATCTGCCTTGTAGCCGACGCTGCCGACTTTTACCGTGACACCATCCTTGTCCTGGACAATCGCGGTAACCGGCGATCTGGTCTTGATGGTTTTCAGTTGCTTGACGAAAGCCTGAGCCAGCACCGGGCTGCCGCCGGGCAGCCGCGCGGCGCGCAGGTCGCGGTCGCTGACGCCGCGGTACACGCGGTTCTGCTGGGCGAAGTACAGCAGCGACAGGCGCGACGGTTCATCGTAGCGGGTACGGATGTGCTGGTTGATCAACTGACGGGCGGTGGCCGGTAGTTGCAGCTTGTTCAGCCAGGTGGAGACGTTGATCTGGTCCAGGGCGAACAGCGTGCTGGTTGCCTGCGGGTTCAGCGGGTCATCGATCGAACGGGCCAGGTCATCGAGGGTTTTCTCGTAACGCTTGAGCGCCTCGGCAGTGGCCGGTTGCTTGGTGGCCAGGTCGCTGGCGCTGAAGTACTCGCCGTCGATCAGGTAACCCGGGGTACGCACAAACTCCGGCGCCGGCAGTGTTTCAAGCTTGAAACGGTTGAGGTACTGGTTAAGCACCGGCTGTGCCTTGGCGTTGCCGATCCACTCGCTGGTGGCCAGGCCCGAACGCCCGCCCATGCCCGCCTTGGCCTCCAGCAGGGTCACGTGCCAGCCTTTGTTCTGCAGCTCGTAGGCTGCCGTCAGGCCTGCCAGGCCTCCCCCCACGACAATCGCCGTGGGCGTCTTGTCTTTCGCCAGCGCAGCGCCGCTGGACACACCAATCAATATCAACGCGCACAGACGCACCCAAGCAGCAGCCATGTCGGCGAACTCCGAGTCAGAGGTTACAGAAACGGGGAGAGGCAGGAATGCCCCGGGTAGATGCGTTAAGAATACGTCAGGTCCGACCACCCTGCCAGCGCAGTGACATCAAGTCCTTTTGGCAGCTCACATTTTTGTCAGTCGCTAGGCCACACAGTGGCAGGGGAGCTCTGCATGATCTTGGTGACTTTGCACAGCCTCAGGCCTGAGCCTCCGCTCCGGCAACACATCCTGGAGGGCTTTGCTCCATGCAAGGCAGCAAGCTCGAATGGACCGGCACCCACCCCATTGAACGGCAGCGGTTGTCCTGCCCTGCGGCATTGCTTAGGCTTACGCGGTCGAACCACGCCGCAAAGCCAGGAGAAGTGCCCATGGGCCTCAATGATCAGTGGATGCAACGCGACCTCAAGGTCCTGTGGCACCCCTGCACCCAGATGAAAGACCACGAGCAGCTGCCGCTGATCCCGATCAAGCGCGGCGAAGGCGTGTGGCTGGAAGACTTCGAGGGCAAACGCTACCTGGATGCGGTGAGCAGCTGGTGGGTCAACGTGTTCGGCCATGCCAACCCGCGCATCAACCAGCGCATCAAGGACCAGGTCGACCAGCTCGAACACGTGATCCTGGCCGGCTTCAGTCATCAGCCCGTGATCGAGCTGTCCGAGCGCCTGGTCGCCATGACCCCGGCCGGCCTCGACCGGGTGTTCTATGCCGACAATGGCTCGTCGTGCATCGAAGTGGCGCTGAAGATGAGCTTCCACTACTGGCAGAACATCGGCAAACCGGACAAGAAGCGCTTCGTCACCCTGACCAACAGCTACCACGGCGAAACCATTGCCGCCATGTCGGTGGGTGATGTGCCGCTGTTCACCGAAACCTACAAGGCACTGCTGCTCGACACCCTCAAGGTGCCAAGCCCTGACTGTTACCTGCGCCCCGAGGGCATGAGCTGGGAAGAGCACTCGCGCAACATGTTCCAGGCCATGGAGCAGACCCTGGCCGAACACCATGCCTCGATCAGCGCCGTGATCGTCGAGCCACTGATACAGGGTGCCGGTGGCATGCGCATGTACCACCCGGTGTACCTCAAGCTGTTGCGCGAAGCCTGCGACCGCTACGACGTGCACCTGATCCACGACGAAATCGCCGTAGGCTTCGGCCGCACCGGTACGATGTTCGCCTGCGAGCAAGCCGGCATCCGCCCGGACTTCCTGTGCCTGTCCAAGGCCCTGACTGGCGGCTACCTGCCGCTGGCCGCCTGCCTGACCACCGACAAGGTGTACCAGGCGTTCTACGACGATTACCCGACACTGCGCGCATTCCTGCACTCGCACAGCTACACCGGCAACCCGCTGGCGTGCGCTGCGGCGCTGGCAACCCTGGATATCTTCGAGCAGGACAATGTGATCGAGGCCAACAAAGCGTTGGCCAAGCGCATGGCCACAGCCACTGCACACCTGGCCGATCATGCTCACGTTGCAGAAATTCGCCAGACCGGCATGGCCCTGGCCATCGAAATGGTTCAGGACAAGGCAGGCAAGGTTGCCTATCCCTGGCAGGAGCGCCGTGGCCTGAAGGTGTTCGAGCACGCCCTGACCCGCGGCGCTCTGCTGCGACCGCTGGGCAGTGTGGTGTACTTCCTGCCGCCGTACGTGATCACCCCCGAGCAGATCGACTTCCTTGGCGAAGTGGCCAGCGAAGGCATCGATATCGCCACCCGCGACAGCGTCAGTATCGCAGTGCCGGCCAACTTCCACCCCGATTTCCGCGACCCGGGCTAGGCCCGGCAATTCGCCACACCACTTTTCCTGTGGGAGCGGGCGAGCCCGCGAACAAGGGCGAAGCCCTTGCCAGGCACCGCGGCGCCTGATTCGCGGGCACGCCCGCTCCCACAGGGGATCTGCGTCTCTCTATTTACCGAGCAAACCCATGAGACTGTCCCGCTTCTTCACCGACGCCCCCCTGAGCCTTGGCGAGCACGACCTGCCCGAGGCTCAGGCCCACTACATTGGCCGCGTGCTGCGCATGGCCCCCGGCGACGCCGTGCAGCTGTTCGATGGCAGCGGCCAGGAATTCCGTGGTCAGTTGCTTGAGGTGGGCAAGAAAACTGTCCGCGTCAGCCTTGACCAGGCCTTTGCCGGCCAGGCCGATTCACCGCTGCATGTGCACCTGGGCCAGGGCCTTTCCCGTGGCGAGCGCATGGACTGGGCGATCCAGAAGGCCACCGAGCTTGGTGCCAACGAAATCACCCCGATCGTCAGCGAACGCTGCGAAGTGCGCCTGAAAGACGAACGCGCCGACAAGCGCCTGGCCCACTGGCGCCAAGTGGCGATCAGCGCCTGTGAACAATGTGGGCGCTCTACCTTGCCAGTCATCCACCCGCCTGTGACCCTGGCCGAATGGCTGAGCAGCACCAAGGCTGACTTGAAACTGGTCCTGCACCCGGTGGCCGAGCCGCTCACCAGCCATGAAAAGCCCGCAACCCTGGCCTTCGTGATCGGCCCCGAAGGCGGCCTGAGCGAAACCGAAGTCGAGCAGGCCAAAACCGCCGGCTTCCACGCAGCACGCCTTGGCCCGCGCGTGCTGCGCACGGAGACCGCGCCAGTGGTGGCGCTGTCGGTGGCACAGCAGTTGTGGGGCGATTTTTAATTAGCGTACGTAGAGCGACACCGCCACGAAGTGCATCAGACTGCCAGCGATCACGAACAGGTGCCAGATGCCATGCCAGTGGCGGAAGCGGCTGTCGAAGGCGAAGAAGATGATGCCGACGGTGTAGAACACGCCGCCGGCAGCCAGCCAGGCGAAGCCGGCAGTGCCCAGCGAATTCAGCAGTGGTTTGACGGCCACCAGCACGATCCAGCCCATTACCGCATAGATGATGATCGAGAGGATCCGCGCCTCGGAGCGCGGCTTGATCTCTTGCAACATGCCGATGATCGCCAGCCCCCAGACCACGCCGAACAGGCTCCATCCCCAAGGGCCGCGCAGGCTGACCAGGCAAAACGGCGTGTAGCTGCCGGCAATCAGCAGATAGATCGACAGATGGTCGAGCTTGCGCATGATCACTTTCGCCCGCCCACGGGTGCTGTGGTACAGAGTGGAGATGCTGTACAGCAACAGCAGCGTGCCGCCGTAGATGGAGAAGCTGACAATCTTCCACGGGTCGCCTTGCAGGCCAGCGACCACGATCAGCCAGATGGAACCAATAGCAGCGAGGACGGCACCGACCAGGTGGGTCCAGGCGTTGAAGCGTTCACCGTAATACATGCAAACACAGACCTCCTGAGGTGGGCTGGGTTCCTGATGTGATGTTGATGAACCCTTCGCGGGTAAACCCGCTCCTACAACGGAGCGCAGCCATTGTAGGAGCGGGTTTACCCGCGAAGAGGCCCTGTGCCTCACATCCTACCCAAGATCAGGTTGCAGATCCGCGTCACGCACCAGCCTTTCCAGTGCGACCAGGTCCGGCACCCGCGCCACCTGCTCACCCACCTGCACCGCCGCCAGCTCCAGCCTGCCCAGCGCCACATCAACGTAGTTCAGCTGACTGTCGAGCTTGCACGAGCGCGGAATGCCCTGCAGCAACAGCGCCAGGTACCGCAAACCGGTATCGCCCAAGGCATTGAGCACCACCACGCGAGCCCGCTCCCCGCACGGCGTCTCACCACCGCACGCGGCCTCGAAACCGATCAACGGCAGGCGTTGCTGACGCCAGTCGATCCACCCCAGGTGCCAGGCGGGGTCGCCATGCTGGCACACCAGGTTACGCTGCCCGCTCAACTCGGCCACCGCCACGTTGGGCAACACCAGCGTGCGGTCCCCCAACGGCAGCAACAGCCCGGTCAGGCTGCTGCGCTGGCCGGAAATCAGTTCAAGCATGGGCCTGGCTCCAATGGGCGATGCTCTGCAACAGCAGCGATTCCTGGTACGGCTTGCCCAGGTATTCGTTGACGCCGATGGCCATGGCGCGGTCCCGGTGCTTCTGCCCGGTGCGCGAGGTGATCATGATGATCGGCAAGTCTTTGAGCCGCGCGTCACGGCGGATACGTGTGGCCACCTCGAAGCCGTCCATGCGCGGCATCTCGATGTCCAGCAACAACACGTCGGGCCGGTGCTCTTCCAGCAAGGCCATGGCATCGACGCCATCCTTGGCCGTGAGCACGCTCATGCCGTGGCGCTCCAGTAGGCGGCTGGTCACCTTGCGTACGGTTACCGAATCGTCCACCACCATCACCAGCAAGGCACGGCGCGGTGCCGGGCCAAGCAACTGGCGTTGGCTACCGCCACCGGGCAGGCGGGCCAGCCGTCGCTGCTGGCCGCGCAGTTGGCCCAGCAGGTCAAGAATCAGTACTACCCGGCCATCGCCCAGCAGTGTCGCCCCCGATAACCCGGCAACCGCGGCAAACTGCGGCCCCAGGCTTTTCACCACGATCTCGCGGCTGGGCGACAGGCTGTCGGCCTGGATGGCGAACGACTGCTCCTTGGAATGCACCAGCAGCACCGGCAACGGCACGCTCTGCCCCAGCAGCGCCGGGCGCGGCAGGCCTTGCAGCAACTCGCCCAGGTAGCGCAGTTCGTATTCGTGGCCTGCATAGACATAGCGGGGCGAGTCCAGCTGGTAGCACGCCGCGAGCTCGGCAGGTGGCACGCGGACGATGCCCTCGATGGTATTGAGCGGAATGGCGTATTGCTCTTCGCCCAGGTGCACCATCAGCGCACGGTTGATCGACACGGTGAACGGCAGGCGGATCAGGAAACGCGCCCCCTTGCCCTGCGCAGACTCGATACTCATCGAGCCACCCAGTTGCTTGACCTCCTCGTGCACCACATCCATGCCCAGCCCGCGCCCGGAAATCTGGGTGATCTTTTCGGCGGTAGAAAAGCCTGGCCGCAGGATGAACTGCAGGATCTCGTGGTCACTCAACTGCGCCTGCGGGTCCAGCAGGCCGCGCTTGATGGCCTTGCGCCGCACCGCTTCCAGTGGCACGCCGGCACCATCATCCGTCATTTCGATGACGATATCGGCGCCCTCATGCAGCAAATTCAGATGGATGGTGCCCTGCTCCGGCTTGCCGGCGGCCAGGCGCATTGCGCGGCTTTCCAGGCCGTGGTCAACGGCGTTGCGCAGCATATGCTCCAGTGGCGCCACCATGCGTTCCAGCACGCTGCGGTCCAGTTCGCCCTCGGCATTGCCAACCACCAATTCCACCTGCTTGCCCAGCTCGCTGGCCACCTGCCGCACAACGCGCTGCAAGCGCGGCACCAGGCGCTCGAACGGCACCATCAGGGTGGCCGTCAGGCCCTCCTGCAACTGGCTGTTCACCCGCGCCTGCTGCTGCAGCAGGCTGTAGGCCTCCTGAGCACGCTGAGCCAGGGTTTCCTTCAGGTCCAGCAGGTCCGAGGCAGACTCGAAGAGGGCCCGTGACAGCTGCTGCAGCTGGGAGTGGCGGTCCATTTCCAGAGGGTCGAAGTCGTCATAGGCATCGCCTTCGAACTGCTGCCGGCTGGAGATTCGCCCCTGGGTCTCCACATCCAGACGCAGCAACTGATCACGCATGCGCTCGAGTGTGGTTTCCATCTCGTTGAGGGCGAACTGCGCGTCGTTGACCTGCTGCTCGATGCGCCCCCGGATGATCGAGTGCTCGCCGGCCAGGTTACCCAGGTCGTCGAGCAGCTCGGCGTCGACCTTGACCATGTCACCCGGTGCCCGCTCTGGCGCTGCTGCCGGTGCTTCGGCGGTTGCAGCTTCTGGCGGCCCCTGGCCCGCGGCACTGTCGGTCAGTGCCGCACTGCTGAAGTTGCGAATGTAGTCGATCAGCGCTGTAGCGGCATGCAGCGGCTGCCCCAGGCGCACAGCGTCAAGCATATGCGCCAACCGGTCGTGGCAGTTCTGCAGCAGGGCGAACAGTGGCGCGCTTGGCGGCAATCTGCCGGCAGCCAACAGCTCGTAGAGAAACTCCAGTTCGTGGGCCAGGTCACCGATCGGGGTAATTTCGACCATGCGCGCCACGCCCTTGAGGGTGTGCAGGTCGCGCATCAGGTTGTCCACCTCGACGCTGCTGCGCGGGTCGGCCTGCCAACGTGCCAAGGCCGCCGCGGCGCTTTCGACGATGTCCGAGCTTTCTTCCAGAAACACTTCCAGCAGCTCTTCGCCGGGGCTTTCCGGTTTCTCGGCAAGCGGCTCGGCCACCTCCGGTTGCAACGGCGGGTGTGGCAACCCCAAGGTGTCGGACAGGTCCATGTCCGGGTGCAGTGGTGTGACCGTATCGATGCCCACCAGGCCGGTGGCATCCGGCGCCAGGGCCTGGTCCAGCAAGTTGCGCAGGCTGTCGACCAGCTCCGGGCGCGGCGGAATATCCTGCCCGGCGGCCACTTCGTCGAGCATGTCCAGCAGGGTCTCATGGGCCCGCTGCGCCTGGCTGAAGAAGCGGGCATCGGCAGGCAGGCTGCCCTCCTCCACAGCGCCATACAGGTCCAGCAACGCCTCGCACACCTCATCCATCTGCCACAGGTCGGCCAGGTGCGCGGCGTGCCCCAGGGTGGTCATCTGGTCGAGCAGATTATCCAGTGCGTCACGCTGGGCGGGCTGTTGCTGCCAACGCGACAACAGCGTCTCTGCATCGAGCAGGATGTCCATGGCCTGCGCCAGGAAGCTGGCGACCAACTGCGGATCATGCTTGCGGCGGCCGGCATGGTGCGGGTCTTCATGCAGGCTGGCCAGGCGGCCGTCCACTGCCTGGCCGACCTGTTCGATCAGTTCCGCGGCGCCGGGGATGGCGGCCAATGGTGTGCTATCGAGTTGCGCCAAGCCCAGATGGAACAACGAGCGCGCAGCTTCCAGCCACTCCATCTCGGCCATTTGCAGTGGCAGTTGATGGCCCTTGTATTCACGGGCCAGGCGGTCGAAGGCGGTGGCCAGTTCGGCGACCGGCATCACCCCGGCCATGGCGGCACTGCCTTTGAGCGTGTGCAAGGCACGCTGCAAGTCATCGCTGATCGGCGTGTCGTGGCCGCCAGCGCCTTGCAGATAACCCTCGAGGCTGGCCAGATGGCCCTGCGCCTCGGTGCGAAAAATGCCCAGCAACTGCGGATCGAGGCCATCGACACCGGCAGCCGCCGGGGCATCGTTTTCAGCCAGGCTGTGCAGGTGCCCGGCCAACTGCTCGATTTCAGTCAGTTGCGGCAACTGGCCAGCGGCAAAATCGGCCAGCAGGTCAGGCAGGTGAACGAACACCTGCTGCAGCGCTACAACCCCTTCCGGGCTGAGCACGCTGCGGCCCTCGAGCACCCGGTTCAGCAGGTGCTCGGCGCCCCAGGCCAGTTCAGCCACCGCCTCTGCATGCACCATGCGGCCGCTGCCTTTGAGCGTATGCAGCGCGCGACGCACTTCGCCCAGCGCCTCGCGCTGCTGGTTGTCGGCACGCCAGCGCAGCCAATGGCGCTCGATTTCCGGCAGCAGCTCGCCCGCTTCTTCAAGGAACACTTCGCGAAGCTCGTCATCGATGCCATCGCCACTGCCGTCCTGGTCTGGGCTGGCCCCGACCACCGCGCACTGCACACCCAGCGCCGCCAAGCTGGCCCGTGCCATCTCGATAAAGGGTTGGCCATCGGCCAGCGGGTCGGCCGCCCGCCATTGCAGGTAGCATTCGGCAGCGCTCAGTGCCTCGGCCAAGTGCGTCAGCTCATCAATCGGTGGCTCTTCCTCCAGGTGCTGCAACCAACGCTGCACATAGCTTGCGCAGCCGGCAAACAGCTCGGCCACGGCGGGCAGCATCAACATGGCCAGTGCCCCGCGGACCTGCTGCAACAGCCCCGGCAAGGGTTGCAGGCGTTGCCGAGGCCAGTCGGACTCCAGGTAATCGCCGATCAGATCCTTGGCCTGCTGCAACACGTTCAGCGATTCATTCAGCACCAGCTGGCGTATCTCGGCCAGGTCCGAGCCCGGCAGGCTGCCTTGGCCGTTTTCCTCCAAAGGGCCGACCATGCCGTTCAGGGAGGCCTCCACGTACAGCAGAGCCCCCGCCACATCCATCAACACCGCGTCGTCCACCGTCCGCTCGCCCTGAGCCAATGCCTGCAACGCCAGCACCTGGTCGATGATCACCCGCCGCGGTTGCTGAAAGCCCAGTACCGCCAGGGTGTCAGCCACGTGGCGCAACGGTGCCAGTAGTGCATCGAGCTGCTCGCGGTGCTGACGGTCCCCGCGCCCGTACTGGTCCAGGCGCTCCTTGATGCGCATCAAGTCATCGCACAGTGCAGTCACCACCGAACGCAGCGCATCGCGCCCCGACCCGGCCTGCAACTGATCACGCCAGTTGCCCAGCGACAGGTCGAGGTTGGCAAGGTCATCGTCACCTGCAAAGCGTTGGGCGGCACCGGTCATCAGGCTGGCCTGGGCCAGCGGTTCCTCGCCACGGCAGGCACGCAGCTGGTTGAGCAACGGCAGCATCACCAGCGGCAGGTCGTGGCGGGCACCGCGTAACCGCTCCAGATACGAGGGCAACTGCTCCAGGCCGCGGAACAACGCCCCCAGGCAATCACCCCGGGGGCTGACCTGGCCGTCGGCCAATGCCTTGGCGAACAGCTCCAATTCCTCGGCCAGACGCGTGGCGCCGCGCAGTTCGAGCATGCGCAGGCAGCCGTGCACCTGGTGCAGGTTGTCGACCACGAAAGCCATCATCGAAAGGTCGTCCGTCTCGCCGGCAAAGCGCTCCAGCGCTTGCCGTGCCTGGCCCAGGCAATCGAGGATGGCGGCCTTGGTCCAGGCCAGCGCCACTGTTTCGTGACGCTCGGGGCTTACTGCAGACGCCATGGTCACTATTCCTCAACGCGGCTCGGTAGGTGGCGGCAGGGTGAATCCGGACACCGAACGGCGCATCTCGCTCGCCATGCGGGCCAGGTGGCGGATGCTGTCGGCGGTGGCACCGGAGCCGGCGGAGGTTTGCGCGGTGATCTGCTGGATCACTGCCATGGTGTGGGAGATCTGCCCGGCTGACGAGGTCTGCAACTGGGCAGCGTCGGAGATGCTGTGGATAAGGTCGGCGAGGTTCTGCGACACCCCTTCGATCTCGGCCAGCGCCACCCCGGCATCCTGGGCCAGGCGTGCGCCACGCACCACTTCGGCGGTGGTCTGCTCCATGGAGATCACCGCTTCGTTGGTATCGGCCTGAATGGTACGCACCAGCGCCTCGATCTGGCGGGTGGCAGACGATGAGCGCTCAGCCAGGCGCTGCACCTCGTCGGCAACCACGGCAAACCCACGGCCGGCTTCCCCGGCCAACGAAGCCTGAATGGCGGCATTCAGGGCAAGAATGTTGGTCTGGTCGGCAATGTCGTCGATCAGGCTTACGATGTCACCGATTTCCTGAGAAGACTCGCCCAGACGCTTGATCCGCTTGGCGGTGTCCTGGATCTGCTCGCGAATGTTGTCCATGCCGTTGATGGTGTTGTGCACCACCTCGTTGCCCTTGTTGGCGATGGCCACCGAACGCTCGGCCACCTTGGCCGATTCGTAAGCATGCGCCGAAACCCGGTCAATCGACTCGACCATGTCACCCACCGCCTCGGACGCCTCGCTGATCTGTGCGGCCTGGTGCTCGGAGGCCTTGGCCAGTTGCCGCGCGGTGTTCTGCGTGTCCTGCACGGCGGCCGCGACCTGCACTGCACTGTGGTTGATGGTGGCGACCAGATCGCGCAACTGGTCCACGGAATAGTTGATCGAGTCGGCAATGGCGCCGGTGAAGTCTTCAGTCACCGATACGGTCACCGTCAGGTCGCCATCTGCCAGCTCTTCGATTTCGTCGAGCAGGCGCATGATGGCCTGCTGGTTACGTTCGTTCTTTTCTGCGGTCTCGCGCAGTTGGCGGTTGGTGGTACGCACCATGACCAGGCCAATAAGGATGATCGAGGCCAGCGCCAGCAGGCCCAAGGCATAGCCGCCAACGGTGTCGAGGGTGCGACCGCCGGCCAGGTTCTCGAAACCGTTCGCTAGGTGCGAAGCTTCGTCGAGCAAGGTTTGCGACAGGCTGAAGATGTTGCCCGCAGCCTCACGCACACGGAACAGTTCGGGCGAGGTTTCGAGGATTTCGTCCACCGAACCGGCAACGAACTGGAACAACTCGGCGATTTCGGCCAGCCGTGCGCGGGCGTCGGCGTCTTCTACACGGGTTACCTGGATCGTCGCATTGCCATTGAGCATGCCCTCCAGCACCTGGCCAAAGCGCCCGGCGTCACGGCCGAAGGCATCGGCCGCCTGGGCGGCGCTGTCGTCACCGGCCAGGACGGTGTTGACCGAGCCAAGAATACGTTCGGCCAGCAACAGTTGGCGCTGGGCCACTGCAACCTGACTCGCCGGGGCACCGCTCTGCAGCAGGATCTCGACCACTTTTTCGTATTCCACCTGCAGCTGCGGCACGGTCTCGGCCAGGGTCGCTGCCACCTGGTGCAGCGACAGCACGGTCTGCTCGCTGGCCAGGATGATGTCGGTGTTCTTGCGCAGGTTTTCCCAGTCGCGGCGTACCGATTCCATCTCGTCACGCACCGAAGGCGGCGCAGGCGGCAGGCCAGTGGACTTGTCACCTTGGCGCAGGTAGCCCCAGCGCTGCTCGAAATCATTGCGCGCATCCGACAGCAGCTTGAAGGCCAAGGCCTTGCCGGTGGCCGCCTCGGTGGCGTTCTTGGCGATACGCTGCGACAGCACGCGCAGTTCGCCGGCATGGCCGATGTACTGCTTGTCGTAGTTGGATTGGGTATTCAGGTAAGCAAAGTTGGCAAACAGCAATATGATCGAGAGGATCAGTATCAGGAACAGCACGGTGATCTGCGCGATGCTGCGGGTACGTGGGCTCACGGTGGTGGCAGTGACGGGGGTGGCAGGCTTGTTCACGTTCGCAGGTCCTATAACGCCACATCGAGAAAGCCCGGCGCCTGGGCCAGGGCAAAGGGGCTGAAGATTGCCCAGTTACGTTCACGCGGAAAATACCCCTGCACAAAGCGTGCAGCGGCAGCGATCAGAGGCTGCGGCGGCGACAGCTGCAGGCTGTCGAGGGCAAAGTGCTGAAGGCCCAGCACCTCGTCGACCAGCAAGCCGACGAACAGGTCGTCGTGATCCAGCACCAGCACTCGCCGCTGCTTGCCCGGTGCAGCGTGGCCCAGGCCGAAGAAGCAGCTCAAGTCCATCACCGGCAACAGCCGGCCACGCAGGTTGGCCACCCCGCACACCCACGGCTGCACGCCGGGGACGCGGCTACTGCGCGGTTCGCGCAGCACCTCGGCCACTTCGCCCATGGGCGCGACGAACCACTGCCCGGCAATGCGAAAGCCAATGCCGCTCCACTGCTGCACGCGGTTGTCCTGCAGCGGCTGGTCGGCGACCAGCAGGCGGCAGCGCCGGTCGATGTCCAGCAACAACTCAAAGGCGGTCAGCGACGCGCCTTGCGGGCGGGTGGTCAAGCCCCCAGCACTTCTTTGAGCTTGGCGATCAGCGCCTCCTCTTCCACCGGCTTGGTCAGGAAGTCACGGGCACCCTGGCGCGTGGCCCAGATACGGTCGGTTTCCTGGTCCTTGGTGGTTACCACGATCACTGGAATAGCGCTGGTTTCCGGGTCCTTGCTGAGCTGGCGGGTGGCCTGGAAACCGTTCATGCCAGGCATGACAATGTCCATCAACACCGCGTCGGGCTTGTCCTGCCGGGCCAGAGCCACGCCGTCGGCACCGTTGCTGGCCTTGAGCACCTGGTAGCCGTGCTTTTCCAGCCATTCGGTCAATCTGTACATCTCTGTCGGCGAGTCGTCGACAATCAGAACTCGGGCCATGCTGTTTCCCCATCAGGAAAGTAGGACCGCGCCATGGCGGGGCTCGGTCAGGGTGCGTGTTGTTGAGGTGTGGCAAACCCGGGCACATGGGCGCGGATCGCGTCGAGTAGTTCTTCCTTGCTGAACGGCTTGGTCAGGAACTGATCGGAACCGACCACCCGGCCGCGGGCCTTGTCGAACAGGCCATCGCGCGACGACAACAGGATAACCGGGGTGTCCTTGAAGGCACTGTTGTGCTTGATTACCGCGCAGGTCTGGTAGCCGTCCAGGCGTGGCATCAGCACATCGACGAAAATGATGCTGGGCTGATGGTCGACGATCTTGGCCAAGGCATCGAAGCCATCGCTGGCAGTGATCACCTCGCAACCCGCTTCACCGAGCAGCATCTGCGCGGTGCGGCGGATCGTGCGGGAATCGTCGATCACCATCACCTTCAGGGGTTGTTCCATAGATGCCTACCAGTAGGATTGAAGCCGCAAGTTGCAAGCGGCAAGCTGCAAGAAAGCAGCTCGGCGCATGGATGCTCTTTTCTTGAGGCTTGTAGCTCAAGGCTTGCAGCTGCATTTTTAGCATACTCCGGGTGGCCATTCCATCTGCCGCGCCCCTTGACCGGCGGCGTTCGCGGCGCCACCCTGAGCCACTTTTCTTTCGATCCACCGCGGCCACCTGCCGCCAAGAGGAACCCCCATGAGCGTTCGCCTCGGCATTGTCATGGACCCCATCGCGTCCATCTCCTACAAGAAGGACAGCTCGCTGGCCATGCTGCTGGCCGCCCAGGCACGCGGCTGGAGCCTGTTCTACATGGAACAGCAAGACCTGTATCAGGGCGAAGGCAAGGCCCGCGCCCGCATGCGGCCGCTGAACGTGTTTGCCGACCCGGCGCGCTGGTTCGAACTGGGCGAGGAGCAGGACAGCCCGCTGGCCGAGCTGGACGTGATCCTGATGCGCAAGGACCCGCCCTTCGATATGGAGTTTGTCTATAGCACTTACCTGCTGGAGCAAGCCGAGGCCGAAGGCGTACTGGTGGTAAACCGCCCGCAAAGCCTGCGCGACTGCAACGAAAAAATGTTCGCCACGCTGTTCCCGCAATGCACCACCCCAACCCTGGTCAGCCGCCGCCCGGACATCATTCGCGAATTCGCTGCCACGCATGCCGACGTGATCCTCAAGCCACTGGATGGCATGGGCGGTACGTCGATCTTCCGTCACCGGGCGGGCGACCCCAACCTGTCGGTGATCCTGGAAACCCTGACCGCACTGGGTGCCCAGCAGATCATGGCCCAGGCCTACCTGCCGGCAATCAAGGACGGCGACAAGCGCATCCTGATGATCGACGGTGAGCCAGTGGACTATTGCCTGGCACGTATTCCGGCCAGCGGTGAGACCCGTGGCAACCTGGCCGCTGGCGGGCGTGGCGAAGCCCGCCCACTGACCGAGCGCGACCGCTGGATCGCCGCCCAGGTCGGCCCGACGCTGCGCGAGAAGGGTCTGCTGTTCGTTGGCCTGGACGTAATCGGCGACTACCTCACCGAAATCAACGTCACCAGCCCCACCTGTATTCGCGAAATCGATGCCGCCTACAACACCGATATCGGTGGCAAGCTGATGGATGCCATTGATCGCAAGCTCAAGGCACGCTGACAGCCAACGCGAAGTAAAGCCGTAGAGTGGGGTATGATGCCGGTCCTATTCGACTGAGCTGCTGCCCCGCCCTGCGGTTGCTGGATACCTGATGACGCTGCCCGCTGACGTCCCTGCCGACCTGCTGCCTCCCCGTGTTCGCCCTGCGGACCGGCTCGGCTTCACCCTGTTCCTGGCTGCGCTGGTGCACCTGGCGCTGATCCTCGGCGTGGGTTTCACCGTGGTCAAGCCTGCCGAAATCCGCCACACCATGGACATCACCCTGGCCACCTTCAAGAGCGAGAAGCCGCCCGAGAAGGCTGACTTTCAGGCCCAGGACAACCAGCAAGGCAGCGGCACCCTGGACAAGAAAGCGGTGCCCAAGACCACCGAACTGGCGCCTTTCCAGGACAGCAAGATCAACAAGATCACCCCACCGCCTGCGGCCAGGCCCGAGGTGGTTCCACCCCCTACCCCGAAAAAGTCGGCGGTGGTGACTACGGCGCCCAAGCCGCACAAGGTCGAACCCAAACCCAAGGAAAGCAAAGCACAGCCCAAGCCAGCCGCACCGGTGCCGGACTTCGACAGCTCGCAGCTGTCCAGCCAGATCGCCAGCCTGGAGGCAGAGCTGTCCAACGAGCAGCAGATGTACGCCAAGCGCCCGCGCATCCATCGCCTGAACGCCGCGTCGACCATGCGCGACAAGGGCGCCTGGTACAAGGAAGAGTGGCGCAAGAAGGTCGAGCGCGTGGGCAACCTGAACTATCCCGACGAAGCACGACGAAAGCAGATCTACGGCAACTTGCGCATGATGGTGTCGATCAACCGCGATGGCTCGCTGTACGAGGTGCTGGTGCTGGAATCATCCGGCCAGCCCGTGCTGGACCAGGCGGCGCAGCGCATCGTGCGGCTGGCGGCGCCGTTTGCACCGTTTACCGGGGACCTGGCCGAGTTCGACCGGCTGGAGATCATCCGCACCTGGCGCTTTGCCCGTGGGGACCGTTTGTCCAGTAACTGATTTTCTGCCTGTTCCGGCCCCTTCGCGGGCACGCCCGCTCCCACAGGTTGCTAACCGGCTCTGAAGCCTGTGGAGTACCGGTGGGAGCGGGCATGCCCGCGAAGGGGCCGGCACAAGCGACACAAAGCCCACCTTGTCAGTCTCGCCACCTGGCGCCACACTATCCCCCATGAAAACCCTCGCACCGAGCTACCTCAAGCACCAGTTCCTGATCGCCATGCCGCACATGGCCGATCCGAACTTCGCCCAGACCCTCACGTACATCGTCGAGCATAATGAGCATGGCGCCATGGGCCTGGTGGTCAACCGACCACAGGAACTGAGCCTGGCCGACATCCTCGAGCAACTGCGCCCGGACGAAATGCCGCCGGCCAGCACCTTGCAGGTGCCGATCTACCAGGGTGGCCCGGTACAAACCGACCGCGGTTTCGTGTTGCACAGCAGCGAGTGCAGCTTCCAGGCCAGCGTGGCGCTGGAAGGGCTGTCGCTGACCACGTCACAGGACATATTGCTGGCTATCGCCGCCGGGGTGGGCCCGAAGCAGAGCCTGATCACCTTGGGCTATGCCGGTTGGGAAGCGGGCCAACTGGAAGCGGAGCTGGCCGACAACGCCTGGCTGAACTGCCCGTTCGACCCGGACATTGTCTTCGGGATGGCCAGCGACCTGCGCCTGGAGGCTGCGGCCGCCAGCCTGGGGATCAACCTGCACCTGCTGACCAGCCAGGCGGGCCACTCCTGATGGCTGAGCTACGCCTGCTGCTGGGCTTCGACTATGGCAGCAAACAGATCGGCGTGGCCGTCGGCCAGGTGATTACCGGCCAGGCCCGCGAACTGTGCACCCTGAAGGCGCAGAACGGCGTACCGGACTGGGCCCAGGTGGAAAAGCTGATTGCCGAATGGAAGCCAGATGCCATTGTGGTCGGCCTGCCGCTGAACATGGACGGCACGCCCAGCGAAATGAGCGCCCGCGCCGAAAAGTTCGCCCGCCGCCTGAACGGCCGCTTCAACCTGCCCGTGCACACGCACGACGAGCGCCTGACCACCTTCGAGGCCAAAGGCGAGCGCATGGCCCGTGGCGGCCAGCGTGGCAGCTACCGCGACAACCCGGTCGATGCCATTGCCGCTGCCTTGTTGCTGCAAGGCTGGCTGGAGGCCAATACCTGATCTTCTTTGCCGCCGGGCCCACCCGGCGCACCCTTCCGAGGAGCCCGCAATGAGCCTACCCAATCCCGCCGAGCTGATCCGGCAGATGGCTGTCGACCTTCGTGCCCATCTGGCACGCCGGGCAATCACCGAGCCCCGTTACATCGGTATCCGCACCGGCGGTGTCTGGGTTGCCCAGGCCCTGCAGGAAGCCATGGGCGACACCAGCCCCATGGGCACCCTGGACGTGTCGTTCTACCGCGACGACTTCAGCCAGAACGGCCTGCACCCGCAAGTGCGCCCGTCCGAGTTGCCGTTCGAGGTCGAAGGCCAGCACCTGGTGCTGGTGGACGACGTGCTGATGAGCGGTCGTACCATCCGAGCGGCGCTCAACGAACTGTTCGATTACGGCCGCCCGGCCAGCGTTACCCTGGTCTGCCTGCTGGACCTGGATGCCGGCGAACTGCCGATTCGCCCGAACGTGCTCGGCGCCACCCTGTCGCTGGCCGCCCATGAACGGGTAAAATTGACCGGACCCGCACCGCTCGCCCTCGAGCGCCAGGACCTCGCCTCCGCTTCCGCCCTTTAAGAGTCCCCCGCGATGACGCCAATCGACGCCAAGCGCCCGCTGCAGCTCAATGATCAGGGCCAGCTGCGCCACTTCCTCTCGCTTGACGGTTTGCCCCGCGAACTGCTCACCGAGATCCTCGACACCGCCGACTCCTTCCTGGAAGTCGGCGCCCGGGCTGTGAAAAAAGTCCCGTTGCTGCGCGGCAAGACTGTGTGCAACGTGTTCTTCGAGAACTCGACCCGTACCCGTACCACCTTCGAACTGGCAGCCCAGCGCCTGTCGGCCGACGTGATCAGCCTGAATGTGTCGACCTCCTCGACCAGCAAGGGCGAGACCCTGTTCGATACCCTGCGCAACCTCGAAGCCATGGCGGCCGACATGTTCGTCGTGCGCCATTCCGACTCCGGCGCCGCGCACTTCATCGCCGAGCACGTGTGCCCGGAGGTTGCCGTGATCAACGGCGGCGACGGCCGCCACGCGCACCCGACCCAGGGCATGCTCGACATGCTCACCATCCGCCGCCACAAAGGCAGCTTCGAGAACCTGTCCGTGGCCATCGTCGGCGACATCCTGCACTCGCGTGTGGCCCGTTCCGACATGCTCGCCCTCAAGGCACTGGGCTGCCCGGACATTCGCGTGATCGGCCCGAAAACCCTGATCCCGATCGGTATCGAGCAGTACGGTGTGAAGGTCTACACCGACCTCGCCGAAGGCCTGAAAGACGTCGACGTGGTGATCATGCTGCGCCTGCAGCGTGAGCGCATGGCCGGTGGCCTGCTCCCCAGCGAGGGCGAGTTCTACCGCCTGTTCGGCCTGACGACTGCACGCCTGGCCGCGGCCAAGCCCGATGCAATCGTCATGCACCCGGGCCCGATCAACCGTGGCGTGGAAATCGAGTCGGCGGTTGCCGACGGCAAGCACTCGGTGATCCTCAACCAGGTCACCTACGGTATCGCCGTGCGCATGGCCGTGCTGTCCATGGCCATGAGCGGGCAGAACGCGCAACGTCAATTCGACCAGGAGAACGCCCAGTGACCATCAGTATTCTCGGCGCCCGGGTCATCGACCCCAACAGCGGCCTGGACCAGGTCACCGACCTGCACCTGGACGGCGGCCGCATTGCCGCCATCGGTGCCGCACCGGCCGGTTTCAGCGCCAGCCGCACGATCCAGGCTGATGGCCTGGTCGCTGCGCCCGGCCTGGTCGACCTGGGCGTGTCCCTGCGCGAGCCGGGTTACAGCCGCAAAGGCAACATCGCCAGCGAAACCCGCGCTGCCGTTGCCGGCGGTGTCACCAGCCTGTGCTGCCCGCCGCAGACAAAGCCAGTGCTGGACACATCGGCAGTGGCCGAGCTTATCCTTGACCGCGCCCGCGAAGCCGCCAACAGCAAGGTCTACCCGGTCGGCGCCCTGACCAAGGGCCTGGAAGGCGAGCAACTGGCCGAACTGGTGGCCCTGCGTGACACCGGTTGCGTAGCATTTGGCAACGGCCTGAAGGAAATCCCCAACAACCGTACCCTGGCCCGCGCCCTGGAGTATGCCGCCACCTTCGATCTGACGGTGGTGTTCCACTCCCAGGACCGCGATCTGGCCCAGGGCGGCCTGGCCCACGAAGGTGCCATGGCCAGCTTCCTCGGCCTGCCAGGCATCCCGGAAAGCGCCGAAACCGTGGCCCTGGCGCGCAACCTGCTGCTGGTGGAACAAAGCGGCGTGCGTGCGCACTTCAGCCAGATCACCAGTGCCCGTGGCGCGCGGCTGATCGCCCAGGCCCAGGCCTTGGGCCTGCCGGTGACCGCCGATGTAGCGCTGTACCAGCTGATCCTCACCGACGAGTCGCTGCGCGAGTTCTCCAGCCTGTACCACGTGCAGCCGCCACTGCGCACCGCTGCCGACCGTGACGGATTGCGCGAGGCGGTGAAGTCGGGGGTGATCCAGGCAATCTCCAGCCACCACCAGCCGCACGAGCGCGACGCCAAGTTGGCACCGTTCGGCGCCACCGAGCCGGGTATCAGCAGCGTCGAGTTGCTGCTGCCACTGGCCATGACCCTGGTGCAGGACGGCCTGCTCGACCTGCCAACTTTGCTGGCCCGTCTGAGCAGCGGCCCGGCTGCCGCCCTGCGCCTGCCGGCCGGGGAGCTGAAAGTGGGGGGCGAGGCCGACCTGGTGCTGTTCGACCCACAAGCGTCCACCGTTGCCGGCGAACAATGGTTCTCCCGCGGCGAGAACTGCCCGTTCATCGGCCACTGCCTGCCGGGTGCGGTGCGTTATACCTTGGTCGATGGCCACGTCTGCCACGAGGCCTGAGTAACATGCTTCGCGGGCACGCCCGCTCCCACAGGATCACCACAACTCCAAGGCATGTGGTAACCCTGTGGGAGCGGGCATGCCCGCGAATGCCTTCACATAGTCCCCCCGCCAAGCGCGACCATTCATCCCCCCCGGTTGAAATCCTTCCCCCCACCCCCATATGAGTCTGCATCAGGCACTTTCGCCCCGCTGCGTGGAGACTCTCCCCTTGACCACAATCGTTTCTGTCCGCCGTAACGGCAAAGTCGTCATGGGCGGCGACGGCCAGGTATCCCTTGGCAACACCGTGATGAAAGGCAACGCCAAGAAGGTGCGCCGCCTGTACCACGGCCAGGTCATCGCGGGCTTCGCCGGCGCTACCGCCGACGCTTTCACCCTGTTCGAGCGCTTTGAAGGTCAGCTGGAAAAACACCAGGGCCACCTGGTACGCGCCGCCGTCGAGCTGGCCAAGGAATGGCGTACCGACCGCTCCCTGAGCCGCCTGGAAGCCATGCTCGCCGTGGCCAACAAGGATGCATCCCTGATCATCACCGGCAACGGTGACGTGGTCGAACCCGAAGACGGCCTGATCGCCATGGGTTCCGGCGGCGCCTATGCCCAGGCCGCAGCCCGTGCCCTGCTGAACAAGACCGACCTCTCGGCCCGCGAAATCGCCGAGACCGCCCTGAACATCGCCGGCGACATCTGCGTGTTCACCAACCACAACCTGACCATCGAGGAGCAGGACCTGGCCGACTGATTCAGCTGTTCTGGCGCCCCTTCCCGGCGAAGGGGCTTTTCCACGCTGACTCATCTGCCCAAGGACCGTATTGATCATGTCCATGACCCCCCGCGAGATCGTCCACGAACTCAACCGCCACATCATCGGCCAGGACGACGCCAAGCGCGCCGTGGCCATTGCGCTACGCAACCGCTGGCGGCGCATGCAGCTCCCTGCCGAGCTGCGTGCCGAAGTCACCCCCAAGAACATCCTGATGATCGGCCCTACCGGCGTCGGCAAGACCGAAATCGCCCGCCGTCTGGCCAAGCTGGCCAACGCGCCGTTCCTCAAGGTCGAAGCCACCAAATTCACCGAAGTGGGCTACGTGGGCCGCGACGTCGAGTCGATCATCCGTGACCTGGCCGATGCCGCGCTGAAGATGCTGCGCGAGCAGGAAATCATCCGCGTGCGCCACCGCGCCGAAGACGCCGCCGAAGACCGCATCCTCGACGCCCTGCTGCCCCAGGCGCGCGTCACCAGCTTCAGCGAAGAAGCCGCACAGACCAGCAACGACTCCAACACTCGCCAGCTGTTCCGCAAACGCCTGCGCGAAGGCCAACTGGACGACAAGGAAATCGAGATCGAAGTGGCCGATGCCGTCGGTGTCGAAATTGCTGCGCCGCCCGGCATGGAAGAAATGACCAACCAGCTGCAGAGCCTGTTTGCCAACATGGGCAAGGGCAAGCGCAAAGCGCGCAAGCTGAAGGTGAAAGAAGCGCTGAAGATGGTTCGCGATGAAGAAGCGAGCCGCCTGGTCAACGAGGAAGAGCTCAAGGCCAAGGCCCTGGAAGCGGTCGAACAGCACGGCATCGTGTTTATCGACGAAATCGACAAGGTTGCCAAGCGTGGCAACGTTGGCGGCGCCGACGTGTCCCGCGAAGGCGTGCAGCGCGACCTGCTGCCGCTGATCGAAGGCTGCACCGTCAACACCAAGCTGGGCATGGTCAAGACCGACCACATTCTGTTCATTGCCTCGGGTGCCTTCCACCTGAGCAAGCCGAGCGACCTGGTGCCCGAGCTGCAAGGCCGCCTGCCGATCCGTGTCGAGCTGAAGGCACTGACCCCGGAAGACTTCGAGCGCATCCTGCAAGAGCCGCACGCGTCGCTGACCGAGCAGTACCAGGCATTGCTGAAGACCGAAGGCCTGAACATCGAGTTCCTCGCCGACGGCATCAAGCGCCTGGCCGAGATTGCCTACCAGGTCAACGAGAAAACCGAAAACATCGGTGCCCGCCGCCTGCACACCCTGCTCGAGCGCTTGCTCGAAGAGGTGTCGTTCAGTGCGGGCGACCTGGCCAGCACCCATGACGAAGCGCCGATCCAGATCGACGCGGCGTATGTGAACAGCCACCTTGGTGAGCTGGCACAGAACGAAGACCTGTCGCGTTACATTCTGTAAGACCGGTTGCGACAGCTTCGCGGGCACGCCCGCTCCTATACGGACCACCACAGGCCCAAGGCATGTCGTGATCTGTGCAGGGGCGGGCTTGCCCGTGAAGAGGCCCTTGAATCCCTTTCCCATAAGCTGGAAGCTGTGCTTCATCAGCTCCCGAGAGATTCTGCCCATGGCCCGCCTGCCTACCGCCATCAACCTGCACAAAGCCTCCAAAACCCTCAGCCTCACCTACGCGCCCGGCGAGGTCTACCACCTGCCCGCCGAATTCCTGCGCGTGCACTCTCCCTCCGCCGAGGTCCAGGGCCACGGCAATCCCATCCTGCAGTTCGGCAAGATCAATGTCGGCCTCAGTGGCCTGGAACCTGCCGGCCAATATGCACTGAAACTGACCTTCGACGACGGTCATGACAGCGGCTTGTTCACCTGGGAATACCTTGAGCAACTGTGCTTGCGCCAGGAACAACTGTGGGCGGAGTACCTCGACGAGTTACACAAGGCCGGCAAATCCCGCGACCCGGCCGAATCTGTGGTCAAGCTCATGCTCTAGCGCAAGGCCTGCGGGGTTTAGAGCGCATTTTCTAAATTCATCTGTTTGAATGACTTGAAGACAGCCCAGTGAAGGGCTGTCTTGCGCATTACACGAAAGTCGGGTAACCAATGTGTGTGGCAAGTTCCCTGCATGGCTTTTCAGGTCGTCAGGAGCCACGCAGCACCGCTGTTCCTTATCACTGGTCACCCGAGTAGCAGTACCGGGCTCAGGGCTGTGCACCCGCCACAGCAACCGGTACTCGTCTCAGGACAACGGAGCGTCGTAGATGAGTAACAAGAACAACGATGAGCTGCAGCGGCAGGCCTCGGAAAACACCCTGGGGCTGAACCCGGTCATCGGCATCCGCCGCAAGGACCTGTTGAGCTCGGCACGCACCGTGCTGCGCCAGGCCGTGCGCCAACCGCTGCACAGCGCCAAACATGTGGCTCACTTTGGCCTGGAGCTGAAGAACGTGCTGCTGGGCAAATCCAGCCTGGCCCCGGAAAGCGACGACCGTCGCTTCAATGACCCGGCCTGGAGCAACAACCCGCTGTACCGCCGCTACCTGCAAACCTATCTGGCCTGGCGCAAGGAGCTGCAGGACTGGGTCAGCAGCAGCGACCTGTCCCCCCAGGACATCAGCCGCGGCCAGTTCGTCATCAACCTGATGACCGAGGCCATGGCGCCGACCAATACCCTGTCCAACCCGGCTGCGGTCAAACGCTTCTTCGAAACCGGCGGCAAGAGCCTGCTCGATGGCCTGTCCAACCTGGCCAAGGACATGGTCAATAACGGCGGCATGCCCAGCCAGGTGAACATGGATGCCTTCGAAGTGGGCAAGAACCTGGGCACCAGCGAAGGCGCGGTGGTATACCGCAACGATGTGCTGGAGCTGATCCAGTACAGCCCCATCACCGAACAGGTGCATGCCCGCCCGCTGCTGGTGGTACCACCGCAGATCAACAAGTTCTACGTGTTCGACCTCAGCCCGGAAAAGAGCCTGGCGCGTTTCTGCCTGCGCTCGCAGCAGCAGACCTTCATCATCAGCTGGCGCAACCCGACCAAGGCCCAGCGCGAGTGGGGCCTGTCCACCTACATCGATGCGCTGAAAGAAGCCGTCGACGCGGTGCTGGCGATTACCGGCAGCAAAGACTTGAACATGCTCGGCGCCTGCTCCGGCGGTATCACCTGCACCGCGCTGGTGGGCCACTATGCCGCCATTGGCGAGAACAAGGTCAACGCCCTGACCCTGCTGGTCAGCGTGCTGGACACCACCATGGACAACCAGGTCGCATTGTTTGTCGACGAGCAGACCTTGGAGGCTGCCAAGCGCCACTCCTATCAGGCGGGCGTGCTGGAAGGCAGCGAAATGGCCAAGGTGTTCGCCTGGATGCGCCCCAACGACCTGATCTGGAATTACTGGGTAAACAACTACCTGCTCGGCAATGAGCCCCCCGTGTTCGACATCCTGTTCTGGAACAACGACACCACGCGCCTGCCGGCCGCCTTCCACGGCGACCTGATCGAAATGTTCAAGAGCAACCCGCTGACCCGCCCCGACGCCCTGGAAGTGTGCGGCACCGCGATCGACCTGAAACAGGTCAAATGCGACATCTACAGCCTCGCCGGCACCAACGACCACATCACCCCATGGCCGTCATGCTACCGCTCGGCACATCTGTTCGGCGGCAAGATCGAATTCGTACTGTCCAACAGCGGGCATATCCAGAGCATCCTCAACCCGCCGGGTAACCCGAAGGCACGTTTCATGACCGGTGCCGACCGCCCGGGCGACCCGGTGGCCTGGCAGGAAAACGCCATCAAGCATGCAGACTCCTGGTGGTTGCACTGGCAGAGTTGGCTGGGCGAGCGTGCCGGCGCGCTGAAAAAGGCACCGACCCGCCTGGGCAACCGTGCGTATGCCGCCGGTGAAGCCTCCCCAGGCACCTACGTTCACGAGCGTTGAGTTACAGCGCCGTGGCGGCCTGCAAGGCGCCACGGTGTTTACTTCACCCAAGAGTCACGTGCATGCCGCAACCCTATATCTTCAGGACCGTCGAGCTGGACAACCAGTCCATCCGCACCGCTGTTCGCCCCGGCAAGCCGCACCTGACGCCGTTGCTGATCTTCAACGGCATCGGCGCCAACCTCGAGCTGGTGTTTCCTTTCATCGAAGCACTTGACCCGGACCTGGAAGTCATCGCCTTCGATGTGCCCGGGGTCGGCGGCTCGTCTACGCCACGCAACCCGTACCGCTTCCCTGGGCTGGCCAAGCTGACCGCGCGGATGCTCGACTACCTCGACTACGGCCAGGTCAACGTCATCGGCGTGTCCTGGGGCGGCGCCCTGGCCCAGCAGTTTGCTCACGATTACCCCGAGCGCTGCAAGAAGCTGGTGCTGGCCGCCACCGCTGCCGGTGCGGTCATGGTGCCAGGCAAGCCCAAGGTGCTATGGATGATGGCCAGCCCCCGGCGTTACGTGCAGCCATCGCATGTCATCCGCATTGCGCCGATGATCTATGGCGGCGGCTTCCGACGTGACCCCGACCTGGCCATGCACCATGCCGCCAAGGTGCGCTCCGGCGGCAAGCTGGGCTACTACTGGCAGCTGTTCGCCGGGCTCGGCTGGACCAGCATCCACTGGCTGCACAAGATCCAGCAGCCCACCCTGGTACTGGCCGGCGACGACGACCCGCTGATCCCGCTGATCAACATGCGCCTGCTGGCCTGGCGGATTCCCAATGCCCAGCTACACATTATCGACGACGGCCATCTGTTCCTGATCACCCGGGCAGAAGCCGTCGCCCCGATCATCATGAAGTTCCTGCAGGAAGAACGTCAGCGTGCGGTCATGCATCCCCGTCCGGCCTCGGGGGGGTGAAACAGCTGCGGCCTGACAGGGGAAATGGATTAGACGAGGGAGTGTTGCCATGAAAGACAAACCGGCCAAAGGATCGACAACGCTCCCCGCCACCCGCATGAACGTGCAGAACGCCATCCTCGGCCTGCGCGGCCGCGACCTGCTTTCCACGCTGCGCAACGTCGGTCGCCACGGCCTGCGCCACCCGCTGCATGCCGCGCATCATCTGCTGGCGCTTGGCGGGCAGTTGGGGCGGGTAATGCTGGGGGATACGCCTTACCAGCCAAACCCGCGTGACGCACGCTTCAGTGACCCGACCTGGAGCCAGAACCCGTTCTACCGCCGCGGCCTGCAGGCCTATCTGGCCTGGCAGAAGCAGACACGCCAGTGGATCGATGAAAGCCACTTGAACGACGATGATCGAGCCCGCGCCCATTTTCTGTTCAACCTGATCAACGATGCGCTGGCGCCCAGCAACTCACTGCTCAATCCGCTGGCGGTCAAGGAGCTGTTCAACACCGGCGGCCAGAGCCTGGTACGCGGCGTGGCCCACCTGCTCGACGACCTGCGTCACAACGATGGGCTGCCGCGTCAGGTGGACGAGCGCGCCTTTGAAGTGGGCGTTAACCTGGCCGCAACCCCTGGCGCAGTGGTATTTCGCAACGAACTGCTGGAGCTGATCCAGTACTCGCCGATGAGCGAAAAGCAGCACGCACGCCCACTGCTGGTCGTGCCGCCTCAGATCAACAAGTTCTACATCTTCGACCTCAGCGCTACCAACAGCTTTGTCCAGTACATGCTCAAAAGCGGCTTGCAGGTGTTCATGGTCAGCTGGCGCAACCCCGACCCACGCCACCGTGAATGGGGCCTTTCCAGCTACGTGCAAGCCCTGGAGGAAGCGCTCAATGCCTGCCGCAGTATCAGCGGCAACCGCGACCCCAACCTGATGGGCGCCTGTGCCGGTGGCCTGACCATGGCCGCACTGCAAGGCCACCTGCAAGCCAAGAAGCAGTTGCGCCGGGTGCGCAGTGCCACGTATCTGGTCAGCTTGCTGGACAGCAAGTTCGAAAGCCCGGCCAGCCTGTTCGCCGATGAACAAACCATCGAAGCGGCCAAGCGGCGCTCCTATCAGCGTGGCGTGCTGGACGGTGGCGAAGTGGCGCGGATCTTTGCCTGGATGCGGCCCAACGACCTGATCTGGAACTACTGGGTCAACAACTACCTGCTCGGCAAGACACCGCCGGCTTTCGACATCCTGTACTGGAATGCCGACAGCACGCGCCTGCCCGCCGCGCTGCATGGCGACCTGCTGGAGTTTTTCAAGCTCAACCCCTTGACCTACGCGTCCGGGCTGGAGGTGTGCGGTACGCCGATCGACCTGCAGCAGGTCAATATCGACAGCTTTACCGTGGCCGGCAGCAACGACCACATCACGCCATGGGATGCGGTGTACCGCTCGGCGTTACTGCTGGGTGGCGAGCGGCGCTTCGTGCTGGCCAACAGCGGGCATATCCAGAGCATCATCAACCCGCCAGGCAACCCCAAGGCCTACTACCTGGCCAACCCCAAGCTGAGCAACGACCCGCGCGCCTGGTTCCACGATGCCAAGCGCAGCGAAGGCAGCTGGTGGCCGTTGTGGCTGGAGTGGATCACCGCCCGCTCCGGCCTGCTCAAGGCGCCGCGCACTGAACTGGGCAACGCCACTTACCCACCGCTAGGCCCCGCGCCAGGCACCTACGTGCTGACCCGATGAGCATGCTGACTGGATGAAAACCCGCGACCGTATCCTTGAGTGCGCCCTGCAGTTGTTCAACCAGCAGGGCGAACCCAACGTATCCACCCTGGAAATTGCCAACGAACTCGGCATCAGCCCAGGCAACCTGTACTACCACTTCCATGGTAAGGAGCCCTTGGTACTGGGCTTGTTCGAGCGTTTTGAGGAAGCGTTGATGCCGCTGCTGGACCCGCCGCTGGAGGTGCGTCTGGACGCAGAGGATTATTGGCTGTTTCTGCACTTGATCGTCGAGCGCATGGCTCAGTACCGCTTCCTTTTCCAGGACTTGTCCAACCTCACCGGGCGCCTGCCCAAGCTCGCCCGAGGCATGCGCGGCCTGATCAATGCGCTCAAACGCACGCTGGCAGCGCTGCTGGCCAGCCTCAAGAGCCAGGGGCTGGTAGAGAGTGATACCCAGGCGCTGGGGCAACTGGTGGAGCAGATCACCCTGACGCTGATGTTCTCGCTGGATTACCAGCGTGTGCTGGGGCGCGAGGGGGATGTGGGGATCGTGGTGTACCAGGTGATGATGCTGGTGGCGCCGCATCTGCAGGCCCAGGCCCGGGCAGCGGCGGAGCAACTGGCGATGAAGTACCTGGAGGGGTAGGCCGAGCAGATCCGTGGTGGGGCCTTCGCGGGCATGCCCGCTCCCACAGGGTCTGCGCTGATGTTCGGATCTGCGCTGTACCTGTGGGAGCGGGCGAGCCCGCGAAGAAAGCGACGCGGTATCAGATCAGGGTACCGGTGCCAGTCGGTGCCGACGGCGTGCTGCTGGCCGGGGAAGCGGCAGGTGCCGGTGCTGTGGTCGCAGCAGGCGCAGCGCTGGCAGCTGGTGCTGCTGGTTTGGCCGCTGCCGGTTTGGCTGGAGCTTTCTTCACCGCAGGTTTCTTGGCTGCCGCAGGTTTGGCCGCTGCAGGCTTGGCTGCTGGCTTGGCTGCGGGTTTTGCCGCTGCGGTTTTAGCAGCAGGCTTGGCTGCCGCTGCCTTGGCCAGTGGCTTGGCCGCGGCCTTGCCCGCAGCCGGCTTCGTCGAAGTGCGCGAAGAAATCGGCGTAACCGAAGCACCGGTCAACTTCTCGATCTGCTTGGTCAGGCTATCCACCTGCTGGTGCAGTGCCTTGATCTCGTTGCGGCTCGGCACGCCAAGACGCGAGATGGCGCTGTTAAGGCGCTTGTCGAAGGCTTCTTCGAGTTCGCTCCACTTGCCCAGCGCACGGTCCTTCACGCCCGACACCCGCGAAGTGGTCGAAGACTTGGCAGTCTCGGCAACATCTTCAGCCGTCTTTTTCGCCTGCTTCTCGGCCTTCTCGCCATCCTTCACCAACGAGTCGAACAGCTTCGGTCCGTCCTGGTCGATCTTCGAATAGATACCCAGCCCCGCCAGCCAGATCTTGCGGGAGTATTTCTCGATCCCGCCGACCCAGGAGCTGCCTTCTTTTTCGGTGTTCTTCTTGCCAGCCATCCTGCTCTCCTTATGGTTTGTGCGCGACACGCTCAAGCAGCTCATGCAACTGTTCAAGCTTGATCGACAACGCCTCAACGTCATGTTTAGACGGAATACCCAGGCGATTCAAGGCGCGACCGACCCGTGCGTCGAAAGCTTTTTCGATCTTGTCGAGTTGAATTTCTACCTTGCCGCGTACGCGGCTCACTTCTTCACCGACTTCGTCAAGCTGTTGGTTGGCGGCATCGAGCTCTTTGTCGATGCGCTTCTTGCCGCGCGTCTCGACACTTTCACCCGCCCTGACCAGCTCCTTGAAATAATCAGAGCCTTCCTGACCAACGCGGGCGTAGGCGCCGATACCGGCCAGCCAGATCTTGCGCGCATAGCCGCGCACCTCGCCAAGCGTGCCCAGGGCTTCGTCTTTTTTCTTCACAATCACTTTGGCCATGCTGTGTACCTCATGCTCATGAGTGGTGGAAAACCGCCCATGGAGGCTGGGCTTGAACATAAGGTAGGGAAGAAAATTAGAAACCTCACCCTAAGGTCTTCGTTGTCGCATCTATATACCGCAAACCTCTTTGCCCATAGCGCTAGCGTCACAGGCTTCACCTCACGGACATCGACGCCATGACTGCTGTAGCAAACCCACCCAGGCTGACGTTCAAGCAAAGCGTGGCAGCCTGTTTCTCCAAACGACCCAGCCTGCGGGACGTTTTATCAAAAGAAGCATTTCAGACTTTCAGCGACCGATATCCATGGTTGCACCGCAACCATCCTCACATCACATCGCTCGACCCTTTCGTCATCCTGCATGCACCGGCCAGCACAGATGATTTGCCACGTCAGAGCGGGCTGCTGGACGAGCTTCTCAAGCATTTCCTGGCCAAGGAACGTGTGCAACTGAGCGCCGCAGACAAGCTGAGCATCAGCCCGCCCCATGTGTTTCAAGTTCAGCAGCAAGGCCAGGACAACATCCGCCAACCCGAAATCATGCCGGACCTGACGAAGCTCAGCGATGACTTCGATACCGTGCTTGGCGCGTTGATACCGGCCTTCCAGCAAGCCCAGGTCGGCTTCTGGAACGGACTCGACGAAGACAGCCAACTCTCGCGCATGCTCTGGCTGGAACACACCATCAAGGCCGCATTGCTTGAAAACCTCCCTCGCCAAGGCCTTGAAGATGATGAAAAAGCGGCAATGTACGCCCTGCTCGACGGGGTATTCGACAGCCTGGCTGTCGAGGCGATACAAGTCACGCTCGGAACGGATGGCGGGGCACACACCGTTACCCTACCGGATCTGTTGCTCATCACCACAAGCGGCACCCGCAGCCTGGTTCTGCAATGCAAACCCTGCGGTTCGGTTCACCGCCATGTCGACCTGCCCAGCTTTGCCACCGCGCTGCAACGGCAGCTAGCGCAACGTTATCGCTTCGAAACGTTGTCCTGGGCACACACGCAGGTAACCGGACGCCCTTTCGCCTTCCAGGCCAGGCAACTGCTGAACGATATCCTGGACGACATCGGCCGCCTGCGTATTGGCGGCCTGGCAACCGTCGACGAGTTGGAGCGACAACTGCGCCAGGTGAGCGACCCGTCAGCTTACTTCTTCGACCTGCCGTCGCAGGAGCAAGCTGCACCCTCCGTCAGCCCGCCGCGATGGCTGCTCAATGCCAGCGCTGAGGACCGCTACGCCTATCACACTGCACTGCTCGATCTGGCGGCGAGCCAAGGTCGGTCGAAAGGCCGCACATCGCTGGGCGATGTCGAGGATATCCGTGATTACGCCGCTCGCCGCTTGCGTGAGACCCTGCAGACCAGCTACCCAGACAAGGCGGTATACGACCCGAACGAGGTGCACATCCGCATTTCCCAGGCCATCATCGGCCCCGGCACACAAGGGCAGTCACTGTTCTTGCGCACGGTGCCCCTGACCGACCTGGCAATTTCACGCCTGCGGCTGGAGGCTGGCGAGGTGATGAGCGGGATGAATTTCGAGGACGGCTCGCCTGTGACCGACTGGCTAGGCATCGACCAGATCAGGGGCCTGATTCATCAGGTCGACATCGGCGGTCACTACCCCTCCTACCTGAAGGACCAAGTCAACACCCAACCGCGCAGGGCCGAGCGGATACGACAGCATGCCAGGGAATGGCGTTACGCCCTTCGGTTCAGCACCCTGAAGGCCAAGATCGAGCAACAGCTTGGCGAAACGGCAAGCCAGGCAATGCTCAGGTTCTGCCAGGGCATGGACAATGGCGTGGACCTTCTGCGCATCGCCCCCCTGGCGTTCCTTTGCGCGCCTGGCGCTTCGGCAAGCGATGTGGCACACGGGATGTTCATCATCGAAATACCGGCAAGCGGCAGTTGGGTCTTGTACCGCCCATTCTATGTCGACAAGGCGTTGCAGGAATTTCCGACCCTCGAATTGCTGATGGACGCAATCCGCAGCAGGGGCGAACCGCAAGAGAGCGTATTGGCCTGGCTCGACGATGACGCGCGTCCGATTTACCAGAACGACGGGTTCAAGCACCCGCACTTGCACCCGAATATTACAACGCTGACGCACTTGCTCAATGTGCCGGTCGAGCTGCTGGACGGCCTTTTGCAACGCCTCAGACGCCCGGTCCAGGCCTCGTTCCAGGCGTGGACGGAAGATCTGGACACTCATCTGTTCAACGCCCGTATCGAGACCATGTTATTGGCCTCAGCCAGCAACAGCGTCTCCAATGCTCAAGAAGTGCGGGCTTTGGTGAAGGAGGCTGCTTGGGCGATCTTCAATACCGTCACCCAACTTTGGCATGGCCCGATGACCACCCTGGTGTGGCTGGTGGTGGCGCTGTCGGCAGCCAAGGAAGACGTTGAGGCGCTGATCAAGCGCAGCGGTGACAACAAGATCGTCGCTGCCATAGACCTGATCACCAACCTGGCCTTGCTCCTTGCCCACCGCCCTGCAACGCCACCCGTCAACAGCGAAGAGGCCGCTACGCTCCGTTTTTCAGGCCCTGCGCCGAAGGCAGACTCCCCGCCGCCAGTGCTCGAGCAGCCACAGGAGAAACCCTGGCAGGCCCCCGTCGAGGCGACGCAGCCCAGGATCATGCGGGTAAATGCCTGGTGTGAGGAGCAGAGCCTGAGCAAGCTGTCGGTCCAGGTGCGTCAGTCAATGGCCCAATTGCAAGCTTCGCAGCCGCTGGAAGGGCACGTGCCACTGGCAAAGGGCCGTCTGCGGGGGCTGTACAGCATCGCCGGCCGTTACTACGTCAAGCTCGGCGATGACGCCTATGAGGTCATCGAGACCTGGAACGGCATGCAGATCATCGGGCCCGAGCCGAGCAACAGCGAATGGGTGTCGCAATGGAATGGCGACCCGGACGGTTACCACATCATTGGTCGTGAGCGGCAAAAAGGGCCATGGCTTACGCGCTGGCATGAACAATGGACTTTGAACGTGAGCCTCTTTGGCGGCATGCCAAAGGACAGGCACACCATCAACGCTGAAAACCGCCAACGGTTCGACACGTTGAGCGCAACCGCCACGGCGAATCAACACACGCTTAATCAGATGGCGCCACTGATGGAACGCAGTCAAGTGCAACTGCAGGCTTATGACGACCTCGCGCTGGAGTACAGCCTGGCTGTCGATGCTCTGCCTGCACAGGAGCGCGCTTCACCGCCGCCAGCATTGCAACTTCAGAGGCAGGCACTCAAAGCCCAGCGCCTGCGCCACTTGCCAGAGATCAGGGCATCCGCACTCTACCTGGAACGGCAGAGCACGCTGTTGCATGGGAACATCGAAGTGTTCAAGGAGATGGCCGAACCACGGTTCAGCAAATTCGACACCCGAGCCCCGAACCGACGCCGATACGGCAATTGGTACGGTGCAGCCATCGAAAACGACATGCTGCTGTGCCGCCGCTTGCTGGAGCAGGTCGACCACCAGGCACTGAGCGCACAGTCCATCGGGCTGCCCCGCGTTCCAGAGACTGCCGAGCAGATACAGCAATACCTCGATTATCGCGAACGGGTACGCGATTCTAGCCAGGCCAGCCGACGCCTGCTTGTCGTCAGCCAGCGGCTGGATCGGATCCTGGCGGAAACACTGCAGGACCCCAAGATCGATTTTCCCAATAAAGCCACGAAACTCGCCCAGACCATTGAACGCAGGACGTATTCGACACTGGTCATTCGGGCCCAGCTGCTCAGTGACCTGGCCTACCTCGCCGTGGACAAGACCCGCCTCTCTGCGGACACGGCCGAGGACTTGCTTGCGATGCGCGCGCCGCTCAGCGGCATCGAATTCAGCCGCACAGTATGGAGCCACGACGGGCTGGCAGCCACCGAAGAGACGGCCCAAGTCAAAGCCGAACTGCTTCAGGATATCCTTCAGAAATACCGTACCGTGCTGGATCGAGCCCAATACATGAGGACACTGGACTCGCCTGCGCTGGTCGCTGACGTACTGGACGAATACATACGCGAACTGTCCTCCATTACCCAGATCACGGAGCAGCAACTGAGCGCGACCTTGACCAACCTCGACAGTGGCATCAGTCCCCCCTCGCCAGCGCCCTATCATCGCCCCGCAACGATCAAGCGCCGGGGCATCCGTGTTGACCAAGGCCGACCGCTGCTGGTGGAAATCGATCAAATGGGCAACCGGGCCATCCAGCGCAGTGCATTCAACCAGGAGCCTGCGGGCAGTTTCGCGCAACGCGACGGGGTGTGGCATGCCGTGCCTGAGCACGCGCGGCCGGCCCTGCATGACCGGGCACAGTTGCGCCAGCGAGCAAACCGCCTGCTGGCAGAGGTGGATGGAAAAATCGCCTTCGCCGCTCACTATGCCGATGAGCCCAACAGCCTGAGCGACTTTCTGGAATGGCCGGCAGGTGACATGCGCGAAGTGCAGCAGCAACTGACCGAGCTTAACAATCCACTGGATTACGGCTTGGTCGAACTCCTTCGGGCAGCGGTAGACCGCGTCCATCACGAAAAACTTCGGCTACTCACCGACGCGTATCTGAACACCCGCCATCCCGACGGCAAGGCCCTTCGCTTCCTGGCTGAGCAGAAGCGGATTCGGATCAGGCAAACCGTGATTCGCCGGCAGTTACGTCACGCCAATGATTACCTCGACGTCTACGAGGTTCGCGATGTGCAAGCGCCACAGCGGTTACTGTGGGAGGCGCATTTTCATTATCCCAGCCTCGAAGCGAGGGGGCATGACTTCGTCAAGGGCCACCTCAAATTCTGGGATGCGGGCGTAAGGGGCCGTAAGGCCCTGCTCGAGCAAGCAGCAAGCGCACGGGAGCGCATCGCGATCTACCGCGGCGATCTACGCCTGGAGCAGGTGATTGGTATCATTCCCTTCCCGGCGGACGCGCCGCAGTAGCCAGAGAGCGGCGCCGGCTCAGGCCAGGGCCTTGTCCAGCGCCCGCTCGATCTCACCTTTGATGGTGCCACTCATCATCGACAGCATCATGCCCAGCTTCAATTCCACGCGGATGCTGTCGTCGCCAATGTGCACGCTGCCATTGGCGCCACTGCGCGCAACGTCCACGCGGTCGCCGTTCCAGGTGGCCTTGAGGTCGTACTCGCGGCTGAGCTTGTCGACCAGCGCTTCGGCCTTGGCGCGGGCGGCATCACGGCCGAGGGAGTGTTTGCGTTCGACGCTGATCTGGGTCATGCAGGCGTTCCTGAAGATGTAGACATAATGAGCATTATGCCCGCCCCTGCCCACTGGCACACCCCGCCAAGACAAATCCGCCCGTTCGCCCTAGAATGGCGGTAATTTTTTCCGGTGAAGCGATATGAACGACCAGCGCAAAGGCGACCACGCCGAACCCACCACCCATTTCGGCTATCAGGACGTACCTGAAAGCCAGAAGGCAAGGAAAGTTGCCGAAGTGTTCCACTCGGTGGCAGCCAAGTACGACCTGATGAACGACGTGCTTTCCGGCGGCATGCACCGCCTGTGGAAGCGCTTTACCATCGAGCTGTCGGGCGTGCGCAGCGGCAACCGCGTGCTGGACATCGCCGGCGGTACCGGTGACCTCGCGGCCAAGTTCTCGCGTCTTGTCGGGCCGACCGGGCAGGTGGTGCTGGCCGACATCAACGATTCGATGCTCAAGGTAGGCCGTGACCGCCTGCTTGACCGCGGCGTGGCCGGCAATATCGAGTTCGTCCAGGCCGATGCTGAAAAGCTGCCGTTCCCGGACAACCACTTCGACTGCGTGACCATCGCTTTCGGCCTGCGCAACGTCACCCACAAGGACGCCGCCATCCGTTCGATGCTGCGCGTGCTCAAGCCCGGTGGCCGCCTGTTGATCCTGGAGTTCTCCAAGCCGACCAACAAGCTGATGTCCAAGGCCTACGACGCCTACTCGTTCGCCTTCATGCCGCTGGCTGGCAAGCTGATCACCAATGACGCCGAGAGCTACCGTTATCTCGCCGAGTCGATCCGCATGCACCCTGACCAGGAAACCCTGAAGAGCATGATGGTCGAGGCCGGTTTCGACCGCGTCACCTACCACAACATGACCAGCGGCATCGTTGCCGTGCACCGGGGAATCAAACCCTGATGTTGCTGGCCGGGCTGCTCGCCAGCGTCGAACATGGCCTGAACCGCATCCTGCGCCTGGACAGCACGGCCCTGCCGCGGCTGGCCGCGCTGGAAGGCAAGGTCATCGAAATCGACTGCCGCCAACCAGCCCTGCAGCTGTTCATCCTGCCCGACGAAGAAGGCCTGATGCTCGCCGCCCACTGGCAGGGTGAGGTCGACTGCAGCCTGCGTGCCCCCGCCGGTAGCCTGGCGCAACTGGCCCTGGCCAAGGACAAGACCGCCGTGCTGCACAGCCCGCAGGTCGAGCTGCACGGCGACAGCGCCGTACTGCTCGACCTGTTTGGTGTGCTGCAGGACCTGGAACTGGACTGGGAGCACGAGCTGCAACGCTGGCTTGGTCCGGTCGCCACGGCAATGCTGGCCGGCCATATCCGCCTGCGCGCTCGCTGGACTCGCCAAGGCCTGGCACGTTTCAGCCAGAGCCTGTCCGAATACCTGGCCGAAGAATCCCGTACCCTGGTCGGCAAGCGCGAGGCCGAAGCCGCCTTCAGCGAGCTCGATGCCTTGAAGCTTGATACAGAACGCCTCGAAGCGCGCCTCAGGCGCCTGTCCCGATCCCTTGATACCAGCGATAACGCATGAAGCTGCTCGCCGTCCGACGTCTTTTTCGCATCCAGCGTGTGGTGATCCGCTACCGCCTCGATGACCTGCTGTTCGACCAACCCTTGCTGCCCTGGTGGCTGGCCAGCCTGCGCCTGTTGATGCCATGGCGCTGGCTGCCACGCAAACCCACCGAGCTCAGCCGTGGCGCGCGCCTGCGCCTGGCGCTGCAGGACCTGGGGCCGATCTTCATCAAGTTCGGCCAACTGCTTTCCACCCGCCGCGACCTGCTCCCCCCCGACATCGCCGACGAGCTGATGCGGTTGCAGGACCGTGTCCCCCCCTTCGACCCGAAAAAAGCCGTGGCCTTGATCGAGGAACAGCTCGGTGCGAAGGTCGGCGAGGTGTTCAGCCGCTTCGACGTCGAGCCACTGGCCTCGGCCTCGGTGGCCCAGGTGCACGCCGCACGCCTGAAAACCGGCGAAGAGGTGGTGGTCAAGGTGGTGCGTCCGGGCCTGAAACCGGTCATCGCCCAGGACCTGGCCTGGCTGTTCCTGATCGCAAAGGCCGCTGAACGTGCCTCGGCGGATGCCCGTCGCTTGCACCCGGTGGAAATCGTCGGCGACTACGAAAAAACCATCTACGACGAGCTCGACCTGCTGCGCGAGGCTGCCAACGCCAGCCAGCTGCGGCGCAACTTCGAAGGCTCCGAGCTGATGTACGTGCCCCAGGTGTACTGGGACCTGTGCCGCCCCAAGGTGCTGGTGATGGAGCGCATCTACGGCGTACCGGTGACCGACATGACCACCCTGGCCGACCAGCGCACCGACATGAAGCTGCTGGCCGAGCGCGGCGTGGAAGTGTTCTTCACCCAGGTGTTCCGCGACAGCTTCTTCCATGCCGACATGCACCCCGGCAACATCTTCGTCAGCACGGTCAAGCCGTGGAGCCCGCAGTACATTGCCATCGACTGCGGCATCGTCGGCAGCCTCACCGCCGAGGACCAGGACTACCTGGCGCGCAACCTGTTTGCCTTCTTCAAACGTGACTACCGCCGCGTGGCCCAGTTGCACATCGACTCGGGCTGGGTGCCGGCAAACACCAAGGTCAACGAGTTCGAAGCAGCGATTCGCACCGTGTGCGAGCCGATCTTCGAAAAACCGTTAAAAGATATTTCCTTCGGCCAAGTGCTGATGCGCCTGTTCCAGACCGCACGGCGCTTCAACATGGAAGTGCAGCCACAGTTGGTATTGCTGCAGAAAACCCTGCTCAACATCGAAGGCCTGGGCCGTCAGCTGTACCCCGACCTGGACCTGTGGAGCACCGCCAAACCGTACCTCGAACGCTGGATGCGCGACCGCTATAGCCCCAAGGCCGTGTTCGGCAACCTGCACAGCCAGGTCGAGCAACTGCCACACCTGGCCGGCATGACCCGCGACCTGCTCGAACGCCTGTCGCAGCCTCACCTGCACGATCCACAATTGCCGGAACGGCGCCGCCAGGGCGACCGCTGGGCGCTGCGCCTGCTCGGCGCCGGCCTGCTCGGCGGTGGCGCAGTTTTGGCCGCAGGCGCTGCTGAAACCGCCAGCCTGGCCGCCCCGGCCGCCTGGCCCGCCTGGTTGATGCTGGCTGCGGGCCTTTACCTGATCGTGCGCCAATAGCCAGCCGCGCCTGTGGCTGGCACACTAGCGCAAAGGGCTCGGCACAGGAGCGGGCCCGCTTTGGAGTCGACGATGAAAGACTGGCTGGACGAGATCAAGTGGAACAGCGATGGCCTGGTACCGGCAATCGCTCAGGACCACAAGACCGGACGTGTGCTGATGATGGCCTGGATGAACCGTGAATCGCTGGCCCTGACAGCCGCCGAGCAGCGTGCCATCTACTGGTCGCGTTCGCGTGGCAAGCTGTGGCGTAAAGGCGAGGAATCCGGGCATGTGCAAAAACTGCATGAGCTGCGCCTGGACTGCGACGCCGACGTGATCATCCTGATGGTCGAGCAACTGGGTCATATCGCCTGCCATACCGGTCGTGAAAGCTGCTTCTACCGCGTCTATGAAGACGGCCAGTGGAAAATCGTCGACCCGGTCCTGAAGGACCCGGATGCCATCTACAACGCAGGACACTGACATGAGCGACACCCTCAACCGCCTGGCCGAAGTGCTTGAAGAACGCAAGCAAGCGGCGCCTGACAGCTCCTACGTGGCCAGCCTGTACCACAAGGGCCTGAACAAGATCCTTGAAAAGCTCGGCGAAGAGTCGGTCGAAACGATCATTGCTGCCAAGGATGCCCAGATCAGCAAGGATTACAGCGATGTCATCTACGAAACCGCCGACCTGTGGTTTCATAGCCTGGTGATGCTCAGTGCGCTGGGCCAGCATCCGCAAGCCGTGCTGGATGAGCTGGAACGCCGCTTCGGCTTGTCCGGGCATGATGAGAAGGCCGCACGCCAGCCATCTGCCTGACGTTCAATTGGGGGCACCGTGCAGCCCGGATAGGGCCAACACACAATTTTCAGGAGTACGAAATGGGTATCTTTGACTGGAAACACTGGATCGTCCTGCTGGTCGTCGTGGTCCTGGTGTTCGGCACCAAGAAGCTGAAGAACTTCGGCAGCGACCTGGGCGAATCGATCAAGGGCTTCCGCAAGGCCATGAACGAGGAAGAGTCCAAGCCGGCCGAGCAGACTCCGCCGCCTGCCCAGCCTGTGCCGCCGGTGCAAAACACCGCGCAGCCGCAACAAGGCCACACAATCGAAGGCCAGGCACAACCGGTCCAAGAGCCGCAGCGGAAAGACTGACCCATGTTCGGCATGAGTTTCAGCGAGCTGCTGCTCGTCGGCCTGGTCGCCCTGCTGGTGCTCGGCCCCGAGCGCCTGCCGGGTGCCGCGCGCACGGCAGGCCTGTGGATCGGCCGGCTCAAGCGCAGCTTCAATAGCATCAAGATGGAAGTGGAGCGAGAAATTGGCGCCGACGACATCCGCCGCCAGCTGCACAATGAGCACATCCTGCAGATGGAAGAGGAAGCCAAGCGCATCCTCAACCCGCTAGCGCCACCCGCACAGCCGCCAGTGACCACGGCCAGTGTGCAGCCACCTGCCGGGCTCGAAACCAGGCCGGTTGTCGAGCCAGCTGCCACCCCGGCCGCTTCTTCTGAACCGCCTCAACCGCCGCGAGCCCCATGAGCGAGAACCCGGAACACGACCAGCCAATGCCGCTGGTTTCACACCTGACCGAACTGCGCACCCGCCTACTGCGCTGCGTTGCCGTCATTTTCCTGATCTTTGCCGGGCTGTTCTCCTTCGCCCAGCAGATCTACACACTGGTTTCCGCGCCACTGCGCGAGCACTTGCCGGCCAATGCGACGATGATCGCCACCGATGTGGCCTCGCCGTTCCTCACGCCGTTCAAGCTGACCATGATCGTCTCGCTGTTCCTGGCCATCCCGTTCATCCTCCAGCAGATCTGGGGCTTTATCGCGCCAGGGCTATACCGCCATGAAAAGCGCATCGCCATTCCACTGTTGGTGTCGAGCATCTTCCTGTTCTATGCCGGCATGGCCTTCGCCTATTTCCTGGTATTCCCGCTGATCTTCGGTTTCTTCGCCAGCGCCACGCCAGAAGGCGTTTCGATGATGACCGACATCGCAAGCTACCTCGACTTCGTGATGACGCTGTTCTTCGCCTTTGGCGTGGCCTTCGAAATCCCGGTGGCAGTGGTGCTGCTGGTGTGGATCGGCGTCGTCGACGTGAAGTACCTGAAAAAGGCCCGCCCGTATGTGATCATCGGCTGCTTCGTGGTCGGCATGGTCCTCACCCCACCGGACATTTTCTCCCAGACCCTGCTGGCCGTGCCCATGTGGCTGCTGTTCGAGATCGGTGTGCTGTGCGGCAGCCTGATCCGCAAGCGCAGCGCCCACGACGAAACCGCCGACGACCATAACGACCAGCCACCTGCGACCCAACCGTGAACCTGTTGCTTCTTGAAGAGACCGACTTCGTTTCGGCCAACCGCGTCGTTCTTGCTGATCGGCGCTTCACCCATATGCAGGAAATCCACCGCGTGGCGGTGGGCGACAACCTGCGCGTGGGCCGTATCAATGGCCTGATGGGCAAGGCCACGGTGCTGCGCCTGGAAAAACACGAAGCCGAGCTGGCAGTGACCTTCGACCGGCAGCCACCGGCCAAGCTGCCGCTGACCCTGGTGCTGGCGGTACCTCGGCCGAAAATGCTGCGACGGCTGTTCCAGACCGTGGCCACACTGGGTGTACCGCGGCTGATCCTGCTGAACAGCTACAAGGTCGAGAAAAGCTTCTGGCAAACGCCCTTCCTGCAGCCCGACACCATTCGCGAGAACCTGATCCTGGGCCTGGAACAAGCGCGCGACACCGTGCTGCCCGAGGTCATCATCGAAAAGCGCTTCAAGCCTTTTGTCGAAGACCGCCTGCCCACCATCGCCGCCGGCACCCTGGGCCTGGTCGGCCACCCCGGCCCTTACCCAGCCTGTCCGCGCGCCGTAGAACAAGCCGTTACCCTGGCCATCGGCCCCGAGGGAGGCTGGATCCCCTACGAAATCGACCTGCTGGGCAAGGCAGGCCTGGCGCCGGTGCAGCTGGGTGATCGCATCTTGCGGGTGGAGACCGCCGTCACCGCGCTGCTTTCGCGTATTTTCTGACACAAACACCCCTTTTTTGCCCATCAAGTTTCCCTCTCCCGGGCCGATGGCCTTGGCAACAAAACAATTATTTGTGCTGCCAAGCCGCCGGGGAGTCGAACATGTATCAATGGTTAGCCCAATCGCTGGGCAATGTGAGCGTCAATCGCAAACTGGGGCTGGGCTTCGGCCTGGTGCTGCTGTTGACCTTGGCCATTACCCTGGTCGGCTGGCACGGCATGGACAGCATCATCGACCGTGGCGACAAACTGGGAAATATCTCTGTCGTCCAGCAATACACCCAGGAACTGCGCATCGCCCGCCAGCTCTATGATCGCCGCCGCGACGACGCTTCGCTGGCAGAGCTGGAAAAAGCCCTGAGCAACCTCGACCGCCAGGTGCAACTGATGCTTGGCCAGATCGAGCAACCCGCCGACCGCCAGCGCCTCGAACAACAGCGCGAGGCAGTGCGCGTCTACCAGCAGGCATTCAACGAGCTGAAGCAGGCCGACCAACGCCGCGAAGCCAGCCGTGATGTACTGGGTAGCAGCGCCGATAAAGTCGTGGAGTTGATTGGCCGCGTACAGCGCAGCCTGCTGCAGGGTGCAGACATCAATCAGTACCAGCACGCGGTGGACGTCAGCGCCCTGCTGCAACAAGCGCGTTTCCAGGTGCGTGGCTACACCTACAGCGGCAATGCCGACTTCCAGCAAACGGCACTGAAAGCCATCGACCAGGCCTTGGCCGAGCTGCGCGCACTGCCGGCCAAAGTGCCAGCCGAACATGCTGCCAGCCTGGATGATGCCGCCACGGCCATGGGCGGCTACCGCGATGCCGTGACCCAGTTCGGCGACGCCCAGCGTGCCAGTGAGCAAGCGCTGCAAAGCATGGCTGAACAAGGCACGGTACTGCTGCAGGCCAGCCAGACGATGACCACCTCGCAAACCGAGGTGCGTAATGCCGCGGCCGCGCAGGCCAAAACACTGCTCACAGTCGCCACCGTGCTGGCATTGGCCCTTGGCCTGCTGGCTGCCTGGGCCATTACCCGGCAGATCATCATCCCTCTGCGCCAAACCCTGCGCGCCGCAGAACGTGTGGCCAGCGGAGACCTGACCCAGAGCCTGCAAGTACAACGCCGCGACGAACTGGGCCAATTGCAGGCCAGCATGCATCGCATGACCCAGGGCTTGCGTGAGCTGATCGGCGGCATTGGCGACGGCGTCACGCAGATCGCCAGCGCTGCCGAGGAGCTGTCGGCGGTGACAGAACAGACCAGCGCCGGAGTCAACAACCAGAAGGTCGAAACCGACCAGGTAGCGACGGCCATGAACCAGATGACAGCCACCGTGCACGATGTGGCACGCAATGCCGAACAGGCTTCTGAAGCCGCCTTGATGGCCGACCAGCAGGCCCGCGAGGGCGATCGCGTGGTGGGCGAGGCGGTGGCACAGATCGAGCGCCTGGCAAGCGAAGTGGTCAATTCCAGCGAAGCGATGAACCTGCTCAAGACCGAAAGCGACAAGATCGGCAGCGTACTCGACGTGATCAAATCGGTGGCCCAGCAAACCAACCTGTTGGCCCTCAACGCGGCCATCGAAGCGGCACGCGCCGGTGAGGCCGGGCGTGGCTTTGCTGTGGTTGCCGACGAAGTGCGCAGCTTGGCTCAACGCACACAGCAATCGACCGAAGAGATCGAGGAGTTGATTGCCGGCCTGCAAAGCGGCACCCAACGGGTGGCCAGCGTGATGGACAATAGCCGCCAACTGACCGACAGCAGCGTCGAGCTGACCCGCCGCGCCGGCAGCTCGCTGGAAACCATCACCCGCACGGTGTCGTCGATTCAGGCGATGAACCAGCAGATTGCCACGGCGGCCGAGGAACAGACGGCCGTGGCCGAGGAGATCAACCGCAGCGTGATGAATGTGCGGGATATTTCCGACCAGACCTCCGCGGCGAGTGAGGAGACCGCCAGCTCCAGCGTGGAACTGGCGCGGTTGGGGACCCATTTGCAAGGGTTGGTTGGGCGGTTCAGGCTGTGATCTGAACTAGCGGTCACCCGGTCGGGCCTATTCGCGGGTAAACCCGCTCCTACACACATGTACAGGCCGTCGTAGGAGCGGGTTCACCCGCGAATGGGCCGGCCCTGCTGGCCAATCTCCACCCGCCGTTCACCGTTGCCGGCACCACCGTATTCGCGGGCAAACCCGCTCCTATGTATCCTACTGTTCGCGGCGAAATTTCCTACTTGATTATCAGGTCAAGTCCTACAGCTCCGCTGCCGATGGGCAGAGATGTGATGCCAGCCATGCGCCTGCATCCTTTCTCTCACTCGCTCGGAGATTCCCCATGCTTGGCTCCCTCAACCGCAAGCTCGGCAACATCAGTGTCGCCGCCAAGCTGGCCCTCGGCTTCGCCGTGGTCCTGCTGCTCACCCTGGCCACCACCATCAGCGGCTGGCGTGCCCTGGATGGTGCCATCGTGCGCTCACAGCAACTCAGCGAAATAGGCCTGATCAACGACCTGACAAAAGACCTGCGCGCGGAACGCATCACCTACCGCGTGCTCAACGACGATGCCAGCAGAGCGCGCATCAGCAACATCCTCGACCAGCTCAACAGCATGCTGACCACCCTGCAGCAACGCAGCAACGTCGATGAGTCACGGCAGTTGCTGACAGAAAAAATGGCATTGTTGCAGAGCCTGCGCGACAACTTCAGCGAACTGCAGCGCAGCGTCGCCAGCCGTCTGGCCCTGCGTGAAGCCCTGCAGTCGCAGGAACATGCACTCAGCGAGGCGATTGACGAACTGCAGACCCAGGCCTTGCTGAAAATGCCTGACGACAGTCAGCAAAGTGGCGTGCTGGGCCTTATGGACACCCTCAGCCGGCATGTCGAAGGTGCCAATCAGCAAAGCCTGGTTCCAGCCTACACCTTCGTCCCGGTCGAGGATTTTGCCAAAGTCGGTGATAGCGCCCTGGACGCTGCCGACAGTAGCCTTGCGCAACTGCTTGAAGGCCTTGCGCCGCTGAGCTTGCCACGTGCCATCAGTGAGCAACCCGGTGCCGAGCTGAGCAAGTACCGCGCCAGCCTGGATCAGTACCGCCGCGCCGCCGTTCGTGTCGAGCAGTTGCAGAACAGCATGGAAAACATGGGCAACGAGCTGCGAACGGTGAGCCTCGAACTGGGCAAACGCAAGGTCGAACAACGCGACAGAGAGGCCCTGGCCGCCCGGTCGCTGCTGACCAGTGTGGCACTGCTGGCAATGGTGGTAGGGGCGCTGGCCGCCTGGCTGATCACCTTGCAGATCACCCAGCCGCTGCGCCAGACGCTGGCTGTGGCCGCCCGCATCGCCAAGGGTGACCTGAGCCAGGTTGATACCGTGCAACGCCGCGACGAAATGGGCCAGCTGCAAACCAGTATGCGCGAGATGACCTTGAGCCTGCGCGAGCTGATCGGTGGCATCGATCAGGGTGTCGGTCAGCTGTCACAGGCCGCCACGCAGTTGGCGGCCAGTAGCGAAGACACCAAGCTGCGCATCAATCAGCAGCGCGAGGAAACCGACCAGGTGGCCACTGCCATGAACCAGATGAGTGCCACCGTGCAGGAAGTGGCACAGAACGCCGAACAAGCCTCGCTGGCCGCGACCAACGCAGACCAGCAGGCACAGGTGGGTGACCAGGTAGTAGCCGAAGCCATCGGCCGTATCGAACAACTGGCCGGGCAGATGGACCATTGCCTGGCGGCCATGCAGCACCTGGCAGGCGAGAGCCAGCGGATTGGCAGCATCCTCGATGTGATCAAGTCGGTGTCCGAACAGACCAACCTACTGGCGCTGAACGCGGCGATCGAAGCGGCACGGGCCGGTGAAGCCGGGCGTGGCTTTGCCGTGGTGGCCGATGAGGTACGCGGCTTGGCTCAGCGCACGTCGACGGCGACCGAGGAGATCGGCCAACTGATAGACAGTCTGCACAACGGTACCGACGAAGTAACCCGCTTGCTGGACAGCAGCAAGAGCCTGACCGAACAGAGCGTGGATCTGAGCCGTAGAGCCGGGCACGCGCTGAGCCAGATCACCGACACGGTGTCGAGCATTCAGGGCATGAACCAGCAGATCGCCACCGCCAGTGAAGAGCAGAGCGTGGTGGCCGAGCAGATCAATCGAAGCGTGATCAATGTGCGGGATGTCTCGGATCAGACCAGTGCCGCCAGTGAGCAGACAGCAGCCTCGAGTGGAGAGCTGGAGCATCTGGGGCAGCAATTGCGGGGGATGGTGGGGCGGTTCAGCATCTGACATCACGTCACCCTCTTCGCGGGCAAGCCCGCTCCCACAGGTACAGCACCCCCTTCAAGGCAGTGATGGACATGCAGGGGCGGGCTTGCCCGTGAAGAAACCGGCGCGGTTACAGCACCTGACGCAGGAATGCCTGCGCACGCGGGTCTTTCGGCGCAGCGAAGAACGCGGCCGGTGCCGAGTCTTCCAGCAGTTTGCCGTGGTCGAAGAACAGCACGCGGTCGGCCACTTCACGGGCAAAGCCCATTTCGTGGGTGACGCAAACCATGGTCATGCCTTCCTGGGCCAGGGTCTTCATCACGTCCAGCACCTCACCGACCATTTCCGGGTCGAGCGCCGAGGTCGGCTCGTCGAACAGCATCACTTTCGGGTCCATCGCCAGGGCCCGGGCAATCGCTACCCGCTGCTGCTGACCGCCAGAAAGCCGGGACGGGAATTCGTTGGCCTTCTGCGCAATACCGACCTTTTCCAGCAGCGCCCGGGCCTTGGCCTCGCGGTCAGCCTTGTTGCGCTTGCGCACCACCTTCTGCGCCAGGCACAGGTTTTCCAGCACGGTCATGTGCGGAAACAGGTTGAAGTGCTGGAACACCATGCCGACTTCGCGGCGGTAGGCATTGATGTCGGTCTTGGGGTCGGCCAGTTGCAGGCCATCGATGGCCACATGGCCTTGGTCGAAATGCTCCAGGCCGTTGAGGCAGCGCAGGAATGTCGACTTGCCCGACCCCGACGGGCCGAGCACCACCACCACTTCGCCCTTGGCGACCTGAGTGGTGACGTTATCCACAGCCCTTACCACCTGGCCACGGGTGTCGAAGACTTTCAGCAGGTCACGGACTTCAATCACTTTGCGCAAGCCTCCGTTCGAGCCGGCTGGCAATGTGCGACAGCGGCAGGTTGATCAGCAGGTACAGGCCTGCCACGCAGAACCAGATCTCGAAGGTAGAGAACGAGGTGGTGATGGCCTCACGGCCACTCTTGGTCAGTTCGGTGATGGCGATCACCGACACCAGCGAGGTGTCCTTGACCAGGCTGATGAACTGGCCGGCCAGGGGCGGCAGCACGCGCTTGAACGCCTGCGGCAAGATCACATGGCGCATCGACTGGCCAGCGTTCAGGCCCAGCGACCGGGCAGCCTCGTTCTGGCCCTTGGCGATCGACTGCACGCCAGCGCGGACGATTTCGGCCACGTAAGCACCGGTGAACAATGCCAGTGCCGCCACCCCGGCAAACTCGCGGGACAGGTTGAGCACGGTGCCGATGAAGAAGTAGAAGATGAAGATCTGTACCAGCAGCGGCGTGCCGCGCACCAGTTCGACATACACGGTCGACAGGTCGCGCAGGGTCGGGTTGTTGGACAACCGGCACAATCCGGCGAACAGGCCGATCACCAGGCCCAGCGCCCCGGACACCACCGAGATCCACAAGGTGGTCCACAGGCCCCACGCAAGCGGGCCAGCGGCCCAGTGGCGGGTTACGCCAATCTGGTCGCCTTCGGCAACATCGTCGCCGCGGCTCAGTTGCAGGCTGTCCTTGGCCACATCGAGCACTTGCTCGGCACCACTTTCGTCCTTCAGCGTGACGCGGGCGTTGTCACCGGAGATGACGATTTCCTGCACAGTGCCGTAACCGGCAGCGCGTTGTGCGTCCTCGGCCTTGTAGGCGAAGTACTGCGGTACGCGGTTCCAGCGCCACTCGTAGGAAATCATCGAGGTGGCCATGTAAAGGCTGAGCGCCAGGCCCACCAGGACCAGGGCGGTCAACCCATGCCAGGGCCACTGGGCTTTCTTGTGTTTGATCACGTGGGGTACTTCCGTAAATGCGAACGCGCAGGGTTTGCCTGCGCGTCGGGGTCATAAAGCCGGGCTTGTGGCCTGGGCCTTATTCCATTTCCTTCAGCCAGTCCTTGTTCTTGAACCACTTGTCGTGAATACGATCGTAGGTCCCGTCGTGCTTGATCTGGTGCAGGAAGTTGTTGATGAAGTTGATGCTGTCGTAGTCGCCCTTCTTCAGGCCGAAGGCCAGCGGCTCGTAGGTGAAGGGCTCGTCGAGGAACAGCAGCTTGCCGGCGCCGGCTTTATCTACCGCCACCACGTTGTACGGTGCGTCATAGACAAAGGCGTCAGCCTTGCCGTTGACCACGTCCATGACCGCTTCCTGTTCGTTGTCGTAGCCGTGGTACTTGGCTTTGCTGATCAGCTTCCTGGCGACCATTTCACCTGTGGTGCCCAACTTGGAAGTGAGGCGGTACTTCTCGTTGTTCAGGTCTTTGTACGACTTGATCTCGCCAGCCAGTTCCTTGCGGATCAGCAGGGTCTGACCAACCACGATGAAGGGTTCGCTGAAGTTCAGACGCAGGTTGCGCTCCTGGGTCAGGGTCATGCCGCTGCCGATCATGTCGAACTTGTCGGTCAGCAGGGCCGGGATGATGCCGTCATAGGCGGTGGACACCGCCTCGAACTTAACGCCCATGGACTTGGCCATGGCCTTGAGGATATCGACCTCGAAACCGATGATCTCGCCACGCTTGTTGGTCATCTGGAACGGCATGTAAGTCGGGTCCATGCCCACCCGCAGGGTGCCGCGCTTGACCGCATCATCGATGGCGCCCGCCTGGGCCGCAGTCACGGCGACCAGGGCGGTCACACCGACCAGCAGTCGCGAAAGGTATTTCTTGATCATCACCAAGTCCCCTAGCAATAAAAGTAGCGAATCTTATTGTGTTGGCACGGCCGTGCTGGCCGAAGCGTCGTATCGGAGAGGGATGCTAACGCATGGCGGCCCGAGGACCTAGAGCCGCGGGGGGACTTTGTTGGCCAAAATGGGGGGCTAGGGCAAAAAGCTTCGCGGGTGAACCCGCTCCTACAAGGGAATGCGTATCCCTGGTAGGAGCGGGTTCACCCGCGAAGAGGCCCTGTCAGGTACCCTTTAGGATCAGGTCCATCGGGGCGTCGATCCGCCGCGAACAGGCCCGATCAGGCGCCGACGAGGCTCGGTTGGCCTGCGCTTTCCGGATGCAACGGCAACAGCGGCGAATGCGGGTCATTGTTGATCGACGCACGCCACACATCGATCCATGCCGCATTGTGCTCGGCCCACACTTCCTCGTGCAGGCGGCTCAGTGCCACCGGATCGCTGAGCAGGGCCAGGCGCGTATTGAGGTCCAGGCCTTTCGGCCCGACTTCAATCGCCTTGGCAACGCGCTCTGCACGCAACGCTTCGATCGGTGCCGCCTGGCCATGGCGGGCAGTAGCCATGGCGCAGGCCAGGGCATTCTGCCTCGGGTCGACCACGGCCCGCACGAAGCCATCATGCAAGGCATGCCAGCGGTTTTCGTGGGTGTACTGGTCGGTCGCCAGCAGCTCTTGTGGGGTGGCGTATTCCTCGGGGATGAGGAACAGCTTCTCGTCCTTGGCCGCCAGACCCAGGCGGGTGCGGCTGGAAATCACCGATACCGGGATCGACAGCACCAGCGAACCGACGATAGGCGCCAGCCACCACAGGAAGCTCGGGTTCAACCACGCCACCAGTGCGGCCCAGGCAATGCCCAGCAGCGTCTGCGGGCCATGTCGGCGCACGGCTTCGCCCCACGGCGTGGAGTCGTCGTCACGCTGCGGCGAATTCCAGGTCGCAGCCCAGCCGAGGAACGCGGCCAGCACGAAGCGGGTGTGGAAGATCATGCGGACCGGTGCCAGCAACATGGAGAACAGCATCTCCATCAGCATCGACAAGGTGACCTTGACTCGCCCACCGAACTCGACGGCGCCCTTGGCCCAGATCAGGATGACGCTAAGCAGCTTGGGCAAGAACAGCAGCACGATGGTGGTGGAGAACAGCGCCACGGCCTTCTCCGGGTGCCACTGCGGCCACAGCGGGTAAAGCTGGTACGGCTCGATGAAATACTGCGGCTCCATCAGCGTGTTGGTCGCCAACAGCGCTGTCGACAGCACCAGGAACAGGAACCACAGCGGCGCCGACAGGTAAGACATCACCCCCGTGAGGAACACCGCACGGTGAACCGGGTGCATGCCCTTGACCAGGAACAGGCGGAAGTTCATCAGGTTACCGTGGCACCAGCGGCGGTCGCGCTTGAGCTCGTCGAGCAGGTTTGGCGGCAGTTCTTCGTAGCTGCCCGGCAAGTCGTAGGCAATCCACACGCCCCAGCCGGCACGGCGCATCAGCGCAGCTTCGACGAAGTCGTGGGAAAGGATGGCACCGGCGAACGCGCCCTTGCCCGGCAACGGCGCCAGGGCGCAGTGCTCGATGAACGGCTTCATGCGGATGATCGCATTGTGGCCCCAGTAGTGCGACTCACCCAACTGCCAGAAGTGCAGCCCGGCAGTGAACAGTGGGCCGTACACGCGGGTAGCGAACTGCTGCATACGTGCATACAGGGTGTCCATGCCCGAGGCTTTCGGCCCGGTCTGGATGATGCCGGCGTCCGGGTTGGCCTCCATCAGGCGCACCAGGCTGCTCAGGCACTCGCCGCTCATGACACTGTCGGCGTCGAGTACAACCATATACTTGTACTCGCCACCCCAGCGACGGCAGAAGTCGTCGAGGTTGCCGCTCTTGCGCTTCACCCGGCGCCGACGGCGGCGGTAGAAGATGCGACCAAAGCCTTTGGTTTCGCGGCACACATCCAGCCAGGCCTGTTGCTCGGCCACGGCAATGTCAGTGTCGTTGGTGTCGCTGAGCACAAAGAAGTCGAAACGGTCGAGGTTGCCGCTGGCGGCCACCGACTCGAACGTTGCGCGCAGGCCGGCGAACACCCGCGGCACGTCTTCGTTGCAGATCGGCATCACCAGCGCGGTGCGCGCCTCGGGCGCGATCGGCTCGTTGCCTGCACTGCTGCCCGAAATCTTGTATTTGTCGCGCCCGGTGAGCAGCTCGAGGAAGCCCATCAGCGCGGTCCAGAAGCCCGCCGACACCCAGCAGAACAGGATGCCGAAGAGGATCAGGATGGAAGTCTGCAGGGCATACGGCCACACCTGCACCACCGTGTCCCACAGCGACTGGCTGAGGATTTCGTCGAGGTCGACGAACGACCAGCCCTGATACGGCAGGATGCCTTTCATGTACCAGCCGGCGACGATAGTCTGGCCGATCATCAGTGCCAGCAGGATGTAACGGCGGATCGAGCCGACCGTGCGCCAGCGGGCCGGTGGCAGTTCGCGTTTGGGCGGCTGCGGGGCGTTGGTGCGGCCGGTCATGCGCCGCCACATGCGGATCAACACATTGGTGCGCCACGGCTCGGGCACAACCTTGGTGCGCTTGATCGGCGGGGCGATCTTCAGGCACAGGCGGCCGCTGCCATCGACGCCGAGCATTTCGGCGTCTTCAAGTTCGGCGGCGCTGCCCACGGTCAGGCGCGGGCCCACCGAGGCCTGCACGGCCTCGGCAGAGCTGGCGGCCGGTTTGGCCGCCAAGCGTTGGTGCAGCTCACTGAACGAAGTGCAGCTGGCAAGTTCAGCCCGCTGCTCGTCGGTCAGAGGTAGGTGGGCCAGGTACTCGCCAAGCGACTCCGGCCTTGCGCTTGAGTTACTCATCGGCAGGCAACTGATAGCTCCAGGTCTCGGTCAACACCTTCTCGGTGGTGGCCGGTGCCCCGTTGGTGGACGCCGCATCGGCGGCAGGTTGTTCGGCCTTGACGGCTTTCTCGGCCTTGGCATGCTTGGCTGCGGCCTTGTCCTGCTTGGCGTCCTGGGCAGGCTTGGCGGGCTCGACCGGTACATCACGCACCAGCGCGGCACGCATTTCGGTCAATTTGTTGGCTTCCTTGACCTTCAAGCGCAGGGTCAGGCGCCAGCCCTTGGTCTCAGGGTTATAGCGCAGATTGTTCTCGACCACCTCGGCATTGTCGCCCACGCTGATCTGGCTGCGCACGGCGGTGTCTTCCGGCAGGGCGGCCAGGGCCGGGCCGGCGAAGTCGACCAGGAACGCCACACTGCCGTCTGGCTGGCGGATCAGGTTGGACTGCTTGACGTCACCGGTGGAACGCAGGGTCTGCTTGACCCAGCCCAGATCAGGGGCCTGGAACTTCGGCTCGTCAATGGTCCAGTGCATACGGTAGGCGTACTCGAACGGTTTACCTGGCTCCGGCAGTTTCTCCGGGCTCCAGAAGGCCACGATGTTGTCGTTGGTCTCGTCGGCGGTCGGGATTTCGACCAGGTCCACGCTACCCTTGCCCCAGTCACCCTTCGGCTCGATCCAGGCGCTTGGGCGCTTCTGGTAGTTGTCGTCGAGATCTTCGTAGTCGCTGAACGCGCGCTGACGCTGCATCAGGCCGAAACCACGCGGGTTCTCGACGCTGAAGTTGCTCACGGCCAGGTGTTTCGGGTTGTTCAGCGGGCGCCACAGCCACTCGCCATTGCCGGCGTGAATCGACAGGCCTTCGGAATCGTGCAGTGCCGGGCGGTAGTTGAGCACCTTGGACGGCTGATTGGGGCCGAACAGGTACATGCTGGTCAGCGGCGCAATGCCCAAGCGGCTGACATGCTCACGCAGGAACACGCGGGACTGCACGTCGACCACGGTATCGTTGCCCGGACGCAGGATCAGCTTGTAGGCGCCGGTGGAGCGCGGCGAATCCAGCAGCGCGTAGATCACCAGGTGCTTGTCGGCTGGCTTGGGTTTTTCAACCCAGAACTCGGTGAAGCGCGGGAACTCTTCGCCCGATGGCAGTGCGGTGTCGATGGCCAGGCCACGGGCAGACAGGCCGTACACATGGCCCTTGCCGACTACGCGGAAATAGCTGGCGCCAAGCAGGGTCATGATCTCGTCCTGCTTGTCGGCCTTGTTGATCGGGTACAGCACGCGGAAACCGGCGTAACCGAGGTTTTTGGTGGTTTCCGGGTCGTGCGGCACGTCACCGAACTCGAAGCGGTCCGGGTCGTACTTGATTTCCCGGACCTTGGTGGCGGTGACCTCGTTGATTTTCACCGGGGTGTCAAAGTGCATGCCCTGATGATAGAACGACAGCTTGAACGGGGTCTTGTCCTTGGCCCACTCGGCCTTTTCCTGCAGGAAACGGATTTTCTGGTAGTCCGCAAACTTCATGTCGCGGAATACGGCCGGCAGGTTGCTTTTGGGTGCGTCGTACTTCTGGCCGGCCAGATCCTTTGCCTTGGCTGCAACATCGTCAAGATTGAATGCCCACAGCTGGCCCGCGCTCATCAGGCCAACCATAGCCACACTGGCCATCAGCGCCTTGCGCAGCCGAACGCCGGGGATTCTTGATGCTTTTTGGGGACTAACAATCACGAGCAACCCTCGCCGAAAACAGATCATGAAACCAACGGCCAGCGACAAATGCCGGGTTGGCGAGCACTGTTCGGACCCCGTGAGGGCGTAATGATTCCCCAAACGGATCCAGACAATGCTCGAGTCAGAGTGAAACGGACCTGCGAACGCAGGTCCATGCAGCGCGCGATTATCCAGCAGGTTGCGTGACAACGCATCAGGCTGGAGCAACTATTTATCGTACAAAACCCCTTGTTTTCCTGCGAACAAAGGGGTTTTTGACCTCATATTTGTAACATAAATGTTACAGGGCCATCATTGACCAGGTGCACCTGCATATCCGCACCGAAGCGGCCGCTGGCCACGTCGGCGTGCTGAGCCTTTGCCTGTTGCAAAAGATAGTCGAACAACTCGGCGCCGAGGGCCGGTGGCGCCGCTGTCGAGAAGCTTGGGCGCATGCCGTTGCGGGTGTCGGCCGCCAAAGTGAACTGTGACACCAGTAGCAGGCCACCCCCGACATCCTTGAGCGACAGGTTCATCTTGCCCTGCTCGTCACTGAATACACGGTAGTTCAGCAGCTTGTGCAACAGCTTATCGGCCTGTTCGCGGGAATCGTCAGGCTCGACCGCGACCAGCACCAGCAACCCCTGGTCGATGGCACCGACCACCTCCCCCGCCACCTCAACCCGCGCACCGCGCACGCGCTGCAACAGGCCCTTCATGCTTCTTCCAGGGGCAGGTCGAGCAGGCGTCGGGCCATCTGGTCGGCGGCACGCACCAAGGCATCGGTGATGCCAGGCTCGGAAGCGGCGTGACCGGCATCACGGATCACTTTCAGCTCACTGTTCGGCCAGGCCTGGTGCAACGCCCAGGCGTTGTCCAGTGGGCAGATCACATCGTAGCGCCCATGCACGATCACCGCCGGCAAGTGGGCGATCTTGGGCAGATCACGGATCAGCTGGTCCGGTTCGAGGAAGGCGTTGTTCATGAAGTAGTGGCATTCGATACGGGCGATCGACAGCGCCCGCTGCGGTTCGGAAAACCGGTCGACCACCAGCGGGTTGGGACGCAGGGTGGCGGTACGGCCTTCCCAGGTGGACCACGCCTTGGCGGCGTGCATCTGGGCGATCTGGTCGTTACCGGTCAGGCGCTTGTGGAAGGCCCTGACCAGATCGTCGCGCTCCTCCGGTGGAATCGGTGCGATGTAGTCCTGCCAGTAGTCGGGGAACAGGCGGCTGGCGCCTTCCTGGTAGAACCACTCGATTTCCTGCGGCCGGCACAGGAAGATGCCACGCAGGATCAGGCCATGCACACGTTCGGGGTGAGCCTGAGCGTAGGCCAGGGCCAGGGTCGAGCCCCAAGAGCCACCAAACAGCACCCACTTGTCTATGCCAAGGTGTTCGCGAATACGCTCCAGGTCTTCGACCAGGTGCCAGGTGGTGTTGTTCTCCAGGCTCGCATGGGGCGTGGAGCGGCCACAGCCGCGCTGGTCGAAGGTGATGATGCGGTACAGGTTGGGGTCAAAGTAGCAGCGGCTCTGGGCGTCGCAGCCAGCGCCCGGGCCTCCGTGGATGAACACCACGGGCAGACCTTCCGGCGAGCCGCTTTCGTCGACATAAAGCACATGCGGCGCTTCCACGGCCAGATCGTGCCGGGCGTAGGGTTTGATCTGCGGGTAGAGGGTCTGCATTGCGCACTCCGTGTGAGGATTATTCGGCCGTGGGCCATCATAAACCTGAATTGCGCTTTCAGCACCGTCCTTGCTGACGCGTTCGAACGGCGCGAATTGACCATTGCGCCGATTTCCAGCCACTGCCCGCCACGATGCCTGGCGACGCCGATAGCGTCGCCTCCTCCACTCAACGTCTGTAACGCTCATCACCCCAAGCCAGCAGCGCTTGCAGCAGCTGCTTCAAGACCGCTTGCGTCGGTTGCGCCAGGTTTTCCCGGTAGGCAAACGGCTCGACTTCCTCCATATAGGTGCTTTGCGCCAGCTCCAGTTGCACCGCATGGATATGGTTGGCCGGGTCGCCATAATGCCGGGTGATGTACCCGCCTTTGAACCGACCATTAAGCACATGGCTGTAACCTTGCACCCCGGCGCACACACCCTGCAGCCGCTCAGCCAGTGCCGAATCGCAACTGGCGCCGTTGAAAGTACCCAGGTTGAAGTCCGGTAACCTGCCATCGAACAGGTGCGGGATCAGCGAACGGATCGAATGGGCATCCCACAGCAGCGCATAGCCAAACTGCTCACGCAAGCGGTCCAGTTCACGACGAATGGTCGTGTGATAAGGGCGCCAGATCTGCTCCAGATAGCGTTTACGTTCTTCGCCAGACGGCGCCAGTCCATCCTTGAACAGGGGTTCGCCACCGAACAACGTCGCCGGGTACAAGCCCGTGGTGGCGCCGGCGTACAGTGGCTTGTCGTCGTCCGGCCGGTTGAGGTCGATGACGAAGCGTGAATACTCTGCAGCCACCACGCTGGCGCCCATGTCACGGGCAAAGTCGTACAACTGCGGGATGTGCCAGTCGGTGTCCGGCAAGCTTTGCGCCTGGTCGACCAGGCCGTCGCGTACGGCGTCGCTCAGGCGCAGGCCAGCGTGCGGCATGCTGATCAGCAACGGCAGGCGACCTTGGTGAAAACTCAGTACCTTGTCCATCGTGCCTCGCTCAGTTGGAGATTTCGTGGCCCATACGTACTACACGCTTGGGCAGGTCGCCACCCAGCCAGTAGGCCAGGTCGGCGGGGCGTTCGATTTGCCAGGCGATGAAGTCGGCCACCTTGCCCACTTGCAGCGAGCCGTGGCTGTCACCCAGGCCCAGCGCCGTGGCGGCGTGGACCGTAACGCCGGCCAGGGCTTCTTCCGGCGTCATGCGGAAGCAGGAGCAGCCCATGTTCAGCATCAACCGCAGCGACAACCCTGGCGAGGTGCCGGGGTTGAGGTCGCTGGCCAGGGCAATCTTTACCCCGTGGCGGCGCAATGCATCCATTGGCGGCAGCTGGGTTTCACGCAGGAAGTAGAAAGCACCCGGTAGCAGCACAGCGACCGTGCCGGCGTTTGCCATGGCCACGGCGTCTTCCTCTGTCATGAACTCCAGGTGGTCAGCCGACAGTGCCTGGTAACGCGCGGCCAGGCTTGAGCCGTGCAACGATGACAGCTGTTCGGCATGCAGCTTGACTGGCAAGCCCAGTTCGCGTGCTTTGATGAACAGTCGCTCGACCTGGGCCGGCGAGAACGCGAGGTGTTCGCAGAAGGCATCCACCGCATCTACCAGGCCTTCGGTGGCCAGAGCCGGCAACATTTCATCGCAGATGTGCGCGATGTAGTCATCGGCCCGGCCTGTGTACTCCGGGGGCAAAGCGTGCGCTGCCAGGCACGTGGCACGCACCGTCAGCGGCAGCTCGTCAGCCAGGCGCCGGGCCACTCGCAGCATCTTGCGCTCGTTGGCCAGGTCCAGGCCGTAGCCGGACTTGACCTCGACAGTGGTCACGCCATCGCGCATCAGTGCCTGAACGCGCTGGCGAGCACTGGCGAACAGTTCGTCTTCGCTGGCTGCCCGGGTAGCCCGCACGGTACTCGCGATACCACCGCCCTGTGCGGCGATTTCGGCATAGCTCACGCCCTGCAGGCGTTGCTCGAACTCGCCGCTGCGGTTGCCGCCGAACACCGCATGGGTGTGGCAGTCGATCAGCCCGGGAGTGACCCAGGCACCACCCAGGTCAACCGTGCGGTCAGCTTCGACGGGCGCCAGCTCGGCGCGTGGGCCTATCCACTCGATCAGCCCGGCGCTGGTGACGATCGCCGCATCCTCGATGGCCGAGTAGCGGCCGTCGGCCATGGTTGCAACATGGCAATGCTGCCAGAGGGTTCTCATGCACAATCTCCTATGCTAGCGGTGCAGCTCGGCCGGCTCCGCTACCGGCTGGCCCTGCCCTGCGCGCGGCTTGCACCACAGCAGGTAGGACGCCACCAGGAACACCACCCAGAGCACGCCGACGATCAATGCCGCCTGGGTGTCCGGGAAGTAGCCGAGCACGCCAAAGATGAACACCATGAATGCAATGGCCATGGCCGGGCCGTATGGCCAGAACGGAACCGGAAACTTGAGCTGGGCCACTTGCTCGCGGCTCATGCTGCGGCGCATGGCTACCTGGGTGAGCAGGATCATCAGCCACACCCACACCGTGGCGAAGGTGGCGATCGAGGCAATCAGCAGGAACACATTTTCCGGGATCAGGTAGTTGAGCAATACGCCGATCAACAGCGCAGCGCCCATCACCACGACGGTCATCCACGGTACGCCATGCTTCGACAACTTGCTGAAACCGCGCGGGGCGTGGCCTTGCTGGGCCAGGCCATACATCATGCGGCCAGCACCAAAGATGTCGCTGTTGATGGCAGAGATGGCAGCGGAAATCACCACGACGTTCAACACGGCAGCGGCAGAGCCGATGCCCAGGTTGCTGAAGATCTGCACGAACGGGCTGCCCTGGCTGCCGATCTGCGGCCAGGGGTACAGGCACATCAGCACGAACAGGGTAAGCACGTAGAACAGCAGGATACGCAGCGGCACCGCGTTGATCGCTTTGGGAATGACGCGCTGCGGGTCCTTTGCCTCACCGGCGGTGACCCCGATGATCTCGATACCGCCGAAGGCGAACATCACCACGGCAAACGACGCAATCAAGCCACCCACGCCGTTAGGCATGAAGCCGCCATGGTCGAACAGGTTGCTCATGCCCACGGCATGCCCGGTACCCACCTGGCTGAAACCGAAGGCCATGATGCCGAGGCCGGCCAGGATCATCGCCACGATGGCGCCGACCTTGAGCAGCGACAGCCAGAATTCCATTTCGCCGAACACCTTGACGTTGCACAGGTTGAGGCCACCGATCAGGAAGACGATGCCCAGCACCCAGATCCAGCGGGCTACCTCCGGGAACCAGAAGCCCATGTAGATACCGAACGCGGTGACGTCGGCGATGGCGACGATGACCATCTCGAAAGCGTAGGTCCAGCCGAGGATGAAGCCAGCCATTGGGCCGAGGTAGGTCGTGGCGTAGTGGCCGAAGGAGCCGGCCACCGGGTTGTGCACGGCCATTTCGCCAAGGGCGCGCATGACCATGAACACGGCAGCGCCGCCGATCAGGTAGGCCAGCAGCACGGCCGGGCCTGCCATCTGGATGGCCGAGGCCGAGCCGTAGAACAGGCCGGTGCCGATGGCGGAGCCAAGGGCCATGAAACGGATGTGGCGGGCACTTAACCCGCGCTTGAGACCTTGAGCTTGTTGCATGTCACGTCCTTGAATTGTTTTTGTGGTCGTGAGATTGAGGGGCTGCTGCGCAGCCCATTCGCGGGCAAGCCCGCTCCTACATGGATTTGCCTATCGCAATTTGTGTAGGAGCGGGCTTGCCCGCGAAGGGCCGCCAAGCGGCCCCAAGGGGCATCACAGGCTTGGCAGCACACCCGTCGGCAGCAAGCCGGTCAGACTACCCTTGGCCAACAGTTCCACGGCCTTCTCGATATCCGGCGCGAAGAAACGGTCACGGTCGTAGTGCGGCACCTCGCTGCGCAGCGCCTGGCGCGCCTGCTCCAGTTTGGCCGAAGTCTTCAGGCCTTTGCGCAGGTCCAGGCCCTGGCAAGCGCCCAGCCATTCGATGGCCAGCACGCCACGGGTGTTTTCGGCCATTTCCCACAGGCGCTTGCCGGCCGCCGGGGCCATCGACACGTGGTCTTCCTGGTTGGCCGAAGTTGGCAGGCTGTCGACGCTGTGCGGGTGCGACAATGCCTTGTTCTCGCTGGCCAGGGCGGCAGCGGTGACCTGGGCGATCATGAAGCCGGAGTTGACCCCGCCGTTTTCTACCAGGAACGGCGGCAGCTGGGACATGTGCTTGTCCATCATCAGCGAGATGCGGCGCTCGCTGAGCGAGCCGATTTCAGCGATGGCCAGGGCCAGGTTGTCGGCGGCCATGGCCACCGGTTCGGCGTGGAAATTGCCGCCGGAGATCACATCACCTTCGGCAGCGAACACCAGCGGGTTGTCCGACACGGCGTTGGCTTCGATGCCCAGTACCTCGGCGGCCTGGCGCAGCTGGGTCAGGCAGGCACCCATGACCTGCGGCTGGCAGCGCAGCGAGTACGGGTCCTGGACCTTGTCGCAGTTCTTGTGCGACAGCGACACTTCACTGGAGTCGCCCAGCAGGTCGCGGAAGCAGGCCGCGGTGTCAATCTGGCCACGCTGGCCACGCACTTCGTGGACACGCGCATCGAACGGCGAACGCGACCCCAGCGCAGCTTCGACGCTCAGGCCGCCGCAGGCGATGGCTGCGGCATACAGGTCTTCGGCCTGGAACAGGCCACGCAAGGCATAGGCGGTGGAAGCCTGAGTTCCATTGAGCAGGGCCAGGCCCTCTTTGGCGGCCAGGGTCAGCGGTTCAAGGCCGGCAATCGCCAAGGCTTCGGTGGCCGGCAGCCACTGGCCCTTGTAGCGGGCCTTGCCTTCGCCCAGCAGCACCAGCGACATATGCGCCAGCGGTGCAAGGTCACCGGAGGCGCCTACCGAGCCTTTCAGCGGGATGTGCGGGTAGACTTCGGCGTTGACCAAGGCAATCAGCGCGTCGATGACTTTGCGACGGATGCCGGAGAAGCCACGGCTGAGGCTGTTGATCTTCAGCACCATGATCAACCGCACCAGGTCGTCATCCAGCGGCGCGCCGATGCCGGCGGCGTGGGACAGCACCAGCGACCGCTGCAGGTTTTCCAGGTCATGGCTGGCGATGCGGGTCGAGGCCAGCAGGCCGAAACCGGTGTTGATGCCGTAGGCGGTACGGTCTTCGGCAATGATCTGTTCGACGCAGGCGACGCTGGCGTCGATGGCCGGCGCGGCGCTGGCATCCAGTTGCAGGCGCACGGGCGCGGCGTGAATCGCACGCAGCTGGGCCAGGGTCAGGGTGCCAGGCTTGAGGGTGAGTTCGGTCACTTTGCTACTCCAATCGCGTAGAGCGGCAGGCCCGTATCCAGGTGCCTGCGCGCTCCTTCTTGTTGTTCAGTATCACCCCTTGTGGGGGGCGGTCCAAAGCGAGGCGATCAACCAGTGATCATCGGCAGGTCCAGGCCCTGCTCCTTGGCGCAGTCGATGGCGATGTCGTAACCGGCATCGGCGTGGCGCATGACGCCTGTCCCTGGGTCATTGGTCAGTACCCGGGCGATGCGCTCGGCGGCCTCATCGGTACCGTCGCAGACGATGACCATGCCCGAGTGCTGCGAGAAGCCCATGCCCACGCCACCGCCATGGTGCAGCGACACCCAGGTGGCGCCGCCTGCGGTGTTCAGCAGGGCGTTGAGCAGCGGCCAGTCGGAAACAGCGTCCGAACCATCACGCATGGCCTCGGTTTCGCGGTTCGGGCTGGATACCGAGCCGGAATCGAGGTGGTCACGGCCGATCACCACCGGTGCCGACAGCTCGCCGCTGCGGACCATTTCGTTGAAGGCCAGGCCCAGCTTGGCGCGAAGGCCCAGCCCCACCCAGCAGATACGTGCCGGCAGGCCCTGGAAGCTGATGCGCTCGCGGGCCATGTCCAGCCAGCGGTGCAGGTGGGCGTCGTCAGGGATCAGTTCCTTGACCTTGGCGTCGGTCTTGTAGATGTCCTCGGCTTCACCGGACAGCGCCGCCCAGCGGAACGGGCCGACCCCGCGGCAGAACAGTGGGCGGATATAGGCCGGGACGAAGCCTGGGAAGTCGAAGGCATTGGCCACGCCCTCTTCCTTGGCCATCTGGCGGATGTTGTTGCCGTAGTCGAAGGTCGGGATACCCTGCTTCTGGAAGTCCAGCATGGCCTGCACGTGCACAGCCATCGACTGCTTGGCGGCCTTGACCACTGCAGCCGGTTCGGTCTGCGCACGGTCGCGATACTGCTCCCAGGTCCAGCCGGCAGGCAGGTAGCCGTTGAGTGGGTCGTGGGCGCTGGTCTGGTCGGTGACCATGTCCGGGCGCACGCCACGTTTGACCAGCTCTGGGAGGATTTCGGCGGCATTGCCGTGCAGGGCGATGGAGATGGCCTTGCCTTCGGCGGTGTACCTGGCGATGCGTGCCAGGGCGTCGTCGAGGTCAGTGGCCTGCTCGTCGACGTAGCGGGTTTCCAGGCGGAAGTCGATACGGCTCTGCTGGCATTCGATGTTCAGCGAGCAAGCCCCGGCCAGGGTCGCGGCCAGTGGCTGCGCGCCGCCCATGCCGCCCAGGCCAGCGGTGAGTACCCACTTGCCTTTCAGGCTGCCGCCGTAGTGCTGGCGACCGGCTTCGACGAAGGTTTCATAGGTGCCCTGGACGATGCCCTGGCTGCCGATGTAGATCCAGCTGCCGGCGGTCATCTGGCCGTACATGGCCAGGCCCTTGGCGTCCAGTTCGTTGAAGTGTTCCCAGTTGGCCCAGTGTGGCACCAGGTTGGAGTTGGCGATCAGCACGCGCGGTGCGTTGCTGTGGGTCTTGAACACACCGACCGGCTTGCCCGACTGCACCAGCAGGGTTTCGTCGTCTTCCAGGCGGGTCAGGGTTTCAACGATCTTGTCGTAGCAGGCCCAGTTGCGCGCAGCGCGGCCGATACCGCCATATACCACCAGCTCTTTCGGGTTTTCCGCGACCTGTGGATCGAGGTTGTTCATCAGCATGCGCAGTGGCGCTTCGGTCAGCCAGCTTTTGGCGGTCAGCTTGTTGCCACGTGGGGCACGGATTTCAACGTCACGGTATTTGTTGTTGTCGGTCACGGGAAAGGTCCTCTGCGGTCGTCCGCGGGCGGGTATGTCGTGGTCAATATACAAACACACCTTTACTTGTATGTACAAGCATGGACAACCAAAATAATCGGACCTTGCCGTTCCCACCTTGACTTCTTGGGGGTAAAGCGAGCGCCGGTCCGGCTTGAGTTCTGCGGCGGTGCGTAGATCGAGCGCCGGTCCGGCTTAAGTTCTGCGGCGGTGCGTAGATCGAGCGCCGGTCCGGCTTAAGTTCTGCGGCGGCGCTCGATCTCACAGGCGCAGAATGTGTCGAGGCGGACACCTGGCGGCGCTCGATCTCACAGGCGATAAAAACCTACAGCCAGACCCTCAGCACTCAACCAGTTCGATCAGGCAGAACCGCCCCTGAACCTCCAGCCCAAGCAATTCGTCATTGCCCTCCAGCCGCAGGCAGTCATACAACCCTAGCCGCTGCGTTTCACGCCCCACGATGGTCACCTCAACATGGCTGCTGCCAGCAAACAACAACACCGTCGACGCCGAGCTGTACACGCGGCTGGTGCCATCCAGCCACTGCAACCGCGCCCGATATCGCTGCGGCGAATAGATCAGATTGAAATCGCGGATCGGCCCGCCCAGCAACTTGCAGCTGACCTGGTTCTCGCCGCTGAAGGCAAACGCATCGAACGCCAGCAATGGCCGGCTGGCCTGGCCGTCGACCAGCAGCCGCATGCCGTCGCCCTGCAGCACGGTGATGATCCGTTGGTAACCGACGAAGGCGGAGAAGCCGCCCGACTCCTCGATATCGGCAATCGACAGACGCCAGCCAAAACCGTCCAGGCCCTCGCCACGGTCGCGGGTAATCTCTTCGGTGAAACCGCCACCGTTCTTCCACGGCATGCGCGGGTAATCGTGCGCACGCATCAACTGCAGCTGACTCATTTGCTGAAACGTCCTTCCAGGCGATGACGGGAACCGGGGTGGATCAGCCGTGCAGCGGTCACCGGCTGACGACCGGACCAGGTGCGACGACGAATCAGCAGGCAAGGCTCGCCCTGCTCGATCTGCAACAGGCGGCATTCTTCCGGCTCGGCCAGGATCGCCTCGACCACGTGCTCGCCTTCGGTCAACGGCGCCACCTGGGACAGGTAGGCGTAAGGCGTCTGCCGAGTAAAGTCCTGCTTGAGGTAGTCGGGGGCGATGGCCGCGTTGACGTAACGGTCCTCGATCTGCACCGGCACGCCATTCTCGAAATGCACGATCAGCGAATGGAACACCCGCTGACCTTCACGCATGTCCAGAGCCAGCGCCCGTTCGGAGCCGGCCGCTTCTTCGGCAAGCGTGATCACCTGGCAGCTGTGCTGATGGCCACGCGCGGCGATTTCGTCAGCGATGTTGTTGACCTCGAACAGCGCCGAACGGCCCTTGGGCTCGGCCACGAAGGTACCGACCCCTTGCATGCGCACCAGCAGGCCTTCGGCGGTGAGTTCACGCAGGGCGCGGTTGATGGTCATGCGGCTGAAGCCCAGCTCGTTGACCAGCTCGCTCTCGGAGGGTACCCGGTGATGCGGTGGCCAGCTGCCGTTGTCGATCTGCTGGATGATCATCTGTTTGACCCGGGCGTAGAGCGGCGCCGGGCCCTCGCCCATCTGGGCAACCAACGCGGAGACAGGAGGTGTCGGCACGGCGATGGATCCTTGTGCAAATGAAATGAGCGGTAGCTTGCCGCAGTTTACCCGGCAGGCAAACGCCTGTATATGTATATACAAGTTAACAATAACAGGATTCCACCGATGTCTGCCTACTTCGCCGAACGCGCCCTGCTACCTACGGGCTGGGCCAGCCATGTGCGTATCGAGGTCGCCAGCGATGGCCATGTGGCCAGCATCGCGCCAGGCGCTTCGGCCGAAGGCGCCGAGCGCCTGGCCGGCCCGCTGCTGTCCGGCATGCCCAACCTGCACTCACATGCCTTCCAGCGCGCCATGGCAGGCCTGGCGGAAGTTGCCGGCAACCCCAACGACAGTTTCTGGACCTGGCGCGAGCTGATGTATCGCCTGGTCGGGCAGATCAGCCCACAGCAGCTTCAGGTCATCGCCCGCCAGTTGTACATCGAGATGCTCAAGGCCGGCTACACCTCGGTGGCCGAATTCCATTACGTGCACCACGACCAGGCCGGCAAGCCCTACGCCGACCCGGCCGAACTGTCGCTCCGCATCAGCGCGGCTGCGGCCGATAGCGGCATTGGCCTGACCTTGCTGCCGGTGCTGTACAGCCATGCAGGCTTTGGCGGCCAGGCGCCGAACGACGGGCAGCGGCGCTTCATCAACTCCACTGAACAGTACCTGCAGTTGCAAGCGCAACTCGCCCCGCTGCTGGCCGCGCAACCCGCGCAGCACCTGGGCCTGTGCTTCCACTCGCTGAGGGCGGTGACGCCTGGGCAGATCGCCGAAGTGCTGGCAACCAGCGACAGGCAGTGCCCGGTGCATATCCACATCGCCGAACAGCAGAAGGAAGTCGACGACTGCCTTGCCTGGAGCGGCCTGCGCCCGCTGCAGTGGCTGTATGAGCACGTAGACGTGGACCGCCGCTGGTGCCTGGTACACGCTACCCATGCCGAACCGGACGAAGTAACTGCCATGGCCCGCAGCGGCGCGGTGGCCGGGTTGTGCCTGACCACCGAAGCCAACCTGGGCGACGGGATTTTCCCGGCAGTGGATTTCCTGGCACAGGGTGGGCGCATGGGCATTGGCTCGGACAGCCATGTGTCGTTAAGCGTGGTGGAGGAACTGCGTTGGCTGGAATATGGTCAGCGCCTGCGGGATCAACGGCGCAACCGCCTGTATCGCGGCGACCAGCCGATGGTCGGGCGCACGCTGTATGACGCGGCGCTGGCCGGTGGTGCGCAGGCGCTGGGGCAGGCGGTCGGCGAGCTGGCGGTGGGCAAGCGCGCCGATTGGCTGGTGCTCGATGGGCAGGACCCGTACATCGCCATGGCGGAGGGTGACGCCATTCTCAACCGCTGGCTGTTTGCCGGCGGCGATCGCCAGGTACGCGATGTGATGGTGAATGGGCAGTGGGTGGTGCGCCAGGGGCGGCATGCGCAAGAAGAAGAAAGCGGGCGGGCGTTTGCCGAGGTGTTGCGCCAGCTTTTAGGCTGAGGGTACCGGGGCTGCGTTGCAGCCCTTCGCGGGCAAGCCCGCTCCCACAGGTTGGTGGACTGCCCCACAAAGCGTCTTGGGGGTAGCCCAGGGTTCAGCGCAGAACCTGTGGGAGCGGGCTTGCCCGCGAAGGGTTGCCACGCAACCCCAAAAAACTCAGTGCATCTTTACTATTTGCTGATCGGACGCCCGCCAGATCAAGCGGCTGGTGTCATACCCCTGCTGCCGCGCCCTGGACAGCAGGTTCTCGCGCTCCCAGGCCGGCAGTGTCGGCGTGCGCGACAGAATCCAAAGGTATTTGCGGTCCGGGCTGCCGACGATGGCCGTACGGTAGTGGTCGTCCACATAAAGAATCCAGTACTCACCCCGCGCCACGCCTGGCACCAGCTTGGTGAACCAGTTATCGAACTCGACCCACAGCTTGTCGGTGTGCCCCGGTTCCTGGATATTCGCATGCCCTTCGGCGCGCAGCCATTCATCACCCATGGTGCGGCAGCGGTTGAGCACGCCATAACTGCCATCAGGCTTGAGGTTGTAATGCGCCTCGGACTGCTCGCAGCCTTCCTGGTAGCGCATGGGCAGGCGCGCCAGCTCGTACCATTTGCCCTGGTAGCGCTTGAGGTCGACATGGCCGGCGGTTTTAGGTGCCAGCGGGTCGTGCGAGGAACCTGCACAACCGCCCAGCAGCAACGCCAGGCATACCCCCATCAGCAGGTACGCACGCCTCATTTGAGACCCTGCCCGGAGTACATCAGCACCTTGTCAGCTGCGTACTGCACGCTGATGAAGCTCTTCTCGTCCCCCCAGGTGCAACTGCTCATGCCCAACGCGCCAGAACACTCGGTCGGCGTGCCGAGCAACTGCTCGACCTCGGCCTTGCTCATACCGGCCTTGATCTTGGAATAGTTTTCCTGGTTGATCTTGCTGCAGGCAGTCAGAACGACGCACAGCGACAACAGGGCGAGGGAACGCAACGACATGAAGGGACACTCCTGAAAGATGATACAGGCGAGTGGCCTGCAGTGACCTTCGACGTGAAAATCCCTCCCAGGTTCCCTGCCCCACCCCCCTTGCCCCTACACCATTGGTCGGATGGCCACTACTGTGCGATTAATCACAAAGCATTAGTCATGCGCACAATAAAAAAGGCCGCCCCTGTTGGAGCGGCCTCGCGTCGCGATGTCTTGCACAGCAGGCCCTTTGGGCGTCAGAAACGAGACCCAGGCTCCAGCAAAAAGTCCATTTCTTCGCTGGTACTTGGCCGTTCCAGCACCAGGTTGCGGTGCGGGAAACGCCCGAACCGGGCAATTACCCGCTGGTGCTGCTCGGCATAGTCGAGGAAGCCTTCGAACAGCCGGCGGTTGGCCTCGGGCTGTTCGTCCAGCAGCATTTGATAGCGTTCCACGCACAGGTTCTGCCAGTCCAGCACTTCGGCATGCTCCAGCACCAGCAGCACGAACACCCGCTGGATCGGCAGCAGCTGGTAGTCCCAGCCCTTCTGCAGGCCCTGCATGGCCACCACCTGGGCACGCCGGTCGCCCTCGAAGGCACGCGGCGTGTCGCGGTAGATCATGCGTGGCAGCTGGTCCAGCAAAATCAGCAGGCCCAGCCAGCCCTGCGGACTTTGCTGCCACTCCTCGAGCCCACCCGCCAGGGCGTGCTCGACGAGATCGCCAAACAGCGCATAGGCGTCGGCATCGTGATGCTTGCCGAACCACAGCGTGCTCTTCTCGTCAGCCACGGCCTGGGCACTGGTGCCCCAACCGAACCACCACTCCAGCAACGGCTGCCAAGGTGCGAGCATGACTTACTCCTTGTGGTAGGCGGTGACGCGCTCGACCTCTTCCTTCGAGCCGAGAATCACCGACACGCGCTGGTGCAGGCTTTCTGGCTTGATGTCGAGGATGCGATCGTAACCGTTGGTGGAAGCGCCGCCGGCCTGTTCGATGATGAACGACATCGGGTTGGCTTCGTACATCAGGCGCAGCTTGCCCGGCTTGCTTGGTTCGCGGGCGTCACGTGGGTACATGAACAGGCCGCCACGGGTCAGGATGCGGTGCACGTCGGCCACCATCGAGGCGATCCAGCGCATGTTGTAGTTCTTCTTCAGCGGGCCGGTCTCGCCTGCCAGCAGTTCGCCCACATAGCGCTGTACCGGGGCTTCCCAGTGGCGCTGGTTGGACATGTTGATGGCGAACTCGGCAGTGGTTTCCGGTACGCGGATGTTTTCGTGAGTCAGCACGAAGCTGCCCAGTTCGCGATCCAGGGTGAAGCCCTTGACGCCATTGCCCAGGGTCAGGACCAGCATGGTTTGCGGGCCGTAGATGGCGTAACCGGCAGCAACCTGCTCGGTACCTGGCTGCAGGAACGCTTCTTCGTTGAGGCTTTCGTTCTGGCTCAGGTACTGGTTAGGGCAACGCAGAACCGAGAAGATGGTACCGACCGACACGTTGACATCGATGTTCGAAGAACCGTCCAGCGGGTCGAAGACCAGCAGGTAGGCGCCTTTCGGGTACCTGCCCGGGATCTGGTAGGCGTTGTCCATTTCTTCGGAAGCCATGCCAGCCAGGTGGCCGCCCCACTCGTTGGCTTCCAGCAGGATATCGTTGGAAATCACGTCCAGTTTCTTCTGGACCTCGCCCTGCACGTTTTCAGTGCCCATGCTGCCCAGCACACCACCGAGGGCGCCCTTGGACACGTGATGGCTGATTTCCTTGCACGCACGCGCTACCACTTCGATCAGGAAGCGCAGATCGGCAGGGGTATTGTTGCTGCGGGTCTGCTCAATCAGATAGCGACTCAGGGTAACGCGGGACATGTATGGCTCCGAACGGATTGGGGGGGAGGAAAAACCCCCGCAGTTTACAGGGAGAGTGACGGGCTAGCGAGTGATGAGACTCGCCACGGCTCTCAGACGGCACAATAGGTCGGTAGTTCAGCGCGCGCCAGGCCGGTGGTCTGGTTGTGGGGCCATTCGCGGGCACGCGCGCTCCCAGGTTGATGAAAGCCCTGCAGGAAGCGGGTCTACCCGCGAACAAGCCAGCACAGGCCTACCTCAATCCAGCGCCTTCCAGATCTCGGTCGCATACTCACGGATAGTCCGATCCGACGAGAACCAGCCCATCCGCGCGGTATTGAGCACCGCCTTGCGCCACCACTCCTGCGGCGTGTGCCACAGATCCTCGACCCGCCGCTGGGCATCCCAGTAGGCATCGAAATCGGCGCACACCAGGAAGCGGTCGTAGGCCACCAGGCCGTCGATCAACCCGGTGTAACGAGAGGGGTCGTCGGGCGAGAACACACCACTGCGAATAGCCTGCAACACATCGCTCAAACGGTTGGAAGCGGCTATGGCGGCGTTGGCACCAAAGTCACCGGCACGCTTGCGCGTTTCAACCTGCTGCGCGGTCAGGCCAAAGATGAACATGTTGTCAGCCCCCACCTGTTCGCACATCTCCACATTGGCGCCATCCAGGGTGCCGATGGTCAGTGCACCATTGAGGCCGAACTTCATGTTGCTGGTACCGGAAGCTTCGTAGCCCGCAGTGGATATCTGCTCGGAAAGGTCCGCCGCCGGGATGATGCTCTCGGCCAGGCTGACGTTATAGTTGGGCAGGAACACCACTTTCAGCAGGCCGCGCACCGTCGGGTCGTTGTTCACCACCCGGGCGATGTCGTTGGCCAGCTTGATCATCAGTTTGGCCTGGTGGTAACTGGCCGCAGCCTTGCCAGCGAAGATCTTCACCCGCGGCACCCAGTTGGTGCCAGGGTCATTGCGTATGGCCTGATACAGTGCAACGGTGTGCAGCAGGTTGAGCAACTGGCGCTTGTATTCGTGAATGCGTTTGACCTGAACATCGAATAGCGCCTCGGGGTTGACCGTGACACCGATGCGATCCTGAATGATGCTGGCCAGGGCACGCTTGCTGTGCAGCCGCTGGGCAGCGAACTGCTTGCGGAAACCGGCTTTGTCGGCGAACGGCACCAGGCCCGCCAGACGCGTCTGCGGGTCGTCCTTGAGTTCCGGCCCAAGCGCCTCGACCAGCATCTCGGTCAACTGGGGGTTGGACTGGTACAACCAGCGGCGGAAGGTAATGCCGTTGGTCTTGTTGTTGATCCGTTTCGGGTAGAGCTTGTGCAGCTCGGAGAATACCGTGCTCTTCATCAACTTGCTGTGCAGCGCCGACACGCCGTTGACGCTGTGCGAGCCAAGAAACGCCAGGTTGCCCATGCGCACCCGTCGGCCGTTGTCCTCCTCGATCAGCGAAACCGCGCGCAGCACGTCGAAATCGTGCAGGCCTTTGGCCCGCAACGCATCGATATGGTAGGCATTGATCAGGAAGATGATCTGCATGTGCCGCGGCAGCATGCGTTCCATCAGCGCTACCGGCCAGGTTTCCAAGGCTTCTGGCAACAGGGTGTGGTTGGTGTAGGCGAGCGTGCCGACGGTCAGCTCCCAGGCCTTTTCCCAAGGCACTTCGTGCTGGTCCACCAGCAACCGCATCAACTCCGCCACCGCAATCGAAGGGTGGGTGTCGTTTAGCTGGATGGCCGCTGCATCGGGTAGGTTGAGCAGGTCCTTGTGCATGTTCAGGTGGCGCCGCAGCAAGTCCTGCAGCGAAGCCGAGACGAAAAAGTACTCCTGGCGAAGGCGCAGCTCCTGACCAGCCTCGGTACTGTCGGCCGGGTAAAGTACCCGCGAAATGCTCTCGGCACGCGCCACTTCAGCCACCGCCCCCAAGTGGTCACCGGCGTTGAAGCGCTCCAGGTGCAACTCTTCCAGCGCACGGGCACGCCACAGGCGCAGGGTGTTGACGCTGGATCCGCGCCAGCCGACCACCGGCGTGTCGTAGGCTACCGCCCGCACCGTCTCGCCAGGCCACCATACCTGGCGCTGGGCACCGCTTGCATCGTGCACCGTTTCGACACTGCCGCCGAAACTGATCGGGTAGATCACCTCGGCGCGCTCGAACTCCCAGGGGTTGCCGAAATCCAGCCAGTTTTCGGTCTGTTCCTGCTGCCAACCATCGACCACGGCCTGACGGAACAACCCATGCTCGTAGCGGATGCCGTAGCCATGGGCAGCGATACCCAAGGTAGACATGCTCTCCATGAAGCACGCCGCCAGACGGCCAAGGCCGCCATTGCCCAGCGCAGCATCCGGCTCGAGCAGGCGAATGCGCTCGAGGTCCACATCCAGCCCCTCCAGCGCATCGCGCGCGATGTCCAGCAGGCCCAGGTTGCTCAGGCTGTCGTACAGCAAGCGGCCGATGAGAAACTCCAGGGAAAGGTAGTAGACCCGTTTCTGGCTACGCCGATAGGCCTGTCGGGTGTGATCCATCCAGTGGTCGACCATGTGATCGCGCGCGGCCAGGGCAATGGCCTCGAACCAGTCATGGTCGAAGGCATGCTCGGGGTCCTTGCCGACCGCGTAGGTCAGCTTGTTCAGTACAGCGGCGCGAAAATCCGCGACTTCGGCGTCACGTGCTTTGGGTTCCTGGGACATGCGGCATCCTCGGGCAAGTTGACGAAAGCGGAGGGAGAGTGATGAGACTAGACCCTTCGACAGGGAGCGACAGTTACGGTTCGCAGTTTTCATGCCCACTCTGCGATTCCGGCAAAAGGTTGTTCATAAATTGAACAATTCCGGTATCATCGCGCGCCCCAAGACCGTGATCCACCTTATAAAGATGAAAACGACCCTGATCGCCGCCGCCGAAGTCGACCGCCTGGAGACTTGGCAGCGCTACGCCAGCCACATGTGCCACGGCTGCCATTCGACCTGCTGCACCCTGCCGGTAGAGGTGAAGATCAAGGATCTGATCCGTATCGGCGTGGTCGACGAGTTCGAAAAAGACGAACCACCCAAGAACGTGGCCAAACGCCTGCAAAAAGAAGGCATCATCGAGCGCTTCAACCAGAAGTCGGGGATCTTCACCCTGACCCGGATGAGCAACGACGACTGCATGTACCTGGATCGTAAAAGCCGCCTGTGCACCATTTATGACAAGCGCCCGGATACCTGCCGCAACCACCCCAAGGTCGGGCCGCGGCCGGGGTATTGCGCCTACAAGCCCAAAGTGGTTGGGCGCTGATCTATTGCCTGCACCGGCGTCTTCGCGGGTAAACCCGCTCCTACAGGTCTTGACCTTTGTGGATATCCTGTAGGAGCGGGTTCACCCGCGAAGAGGCCGGTACAACCAGCACAAAAAACCCAGACAAACTAAAACGCCCCCGGCCTTTCGACCGGGGGCGTTTTCATTCAGCCTGAGCTAACTCAGTTCTTGGCTTTCTTGGCTGCGCGGGTACGCTCGCCTTCGTCCAGGATCTTCTTGCGCAGACGGATCGACTTAGGAGTCACTTCGCACAGCTCGTCGTCCTGGATGAACTCCAGGGCCTGCTCGAGGGTGTGGCGAACTGGCGGTACCAGGGCGATGACTTCGTCTTTGCCCGAAGCACGCATGTTGTCGAGCTTCTTGCCTTTGGTCGGGTTCACGCCCAGGTCGTTGTCACGGCTGTTCAGGCCGATGATCTGACCGTTGTAGATCTCCTGGCCGTGCTCAACGAACAACTTGCCGCGAGCCTGCAGGGTTTCCAGCGAGTAGGTCAGTGCCTTGCCGGTCTCGACCGAAACCAGTACGCCGTTGAGGCGGCCGGACATCTGGCCCGACTTCATGGTGTCGTAGCGATCGAAGATCGAGGTCAGGATGCCTGCACCGTTGGTCAGGGTCAGGAACTGGTTACGGAAACCGATCAGACCACGGGCTGGAATGTTGTACTCCAGACGAACACGGCCTTTGCCATCCGGAACCATGTTGGTCAGGTCGCCTTTACGCAGACCCATTTCTTCCATGACCTTGCCCTGGGATTCTTCAGGGATGTCGATGGTGACGTTCTCGAACGGCTCCTGCTTGACGCCGTCGACTTCGCGGATGATCACTTCAGGACGGCCCACGGCCATTTCGAAGCCTTCACGACGCATGGTTTCGATCAGCACCGACAGGTGCAGCTCACCACGGCCCGATACCTTGAACTTGTCAGGGGAGTCGGTTTCCTGAACGCGCAGGGCAACGTTGTACAGCAGTTCCTTGTCCAGACGGTCCTTGATGTTACGGCTGGTGACGAACTTGCCTTCTTTACCGCAGAACGGCGAGTCGTTGACCTGGAAGGTCATCGAAACGGTCGGCTCGTCAACGGTCAGCGGCTTCATCGCTTCTACCGCATCCGGGGCGCACAGGGTGTCGGAGATGAACAGCTCATCGAAACCGCTGATGCAGACGATATCGCCAGCCTGGGCTTCTTCGACGTCAACGCGGTGCAGACCGTGGTGACCCATCAGCTTCAGGATACGGCCGTTACGCTTCTTGCCGTTGGTGTCGATGGCGACAACCGGGGTGTTCGGCTTGACACGACCACGGGCGATGCGGCCAACACCGATAACGCCGAGGAAGCTGTTGTAGTCCAGTGCAGAGATCTGCATCTGGAACGGGCCTTCGCGGTCAACAGACGGAGCCGGTACGTTGTCGATGATCGACTGGTACAGCGCGGTCATGTCTTCGCCCATGGCGGTGTGGTCCAGGCCGGCAATGCCGTTCAGGGCCGAGGCGTAGACCACTTTGAAGTCCAGCTGTTCGTCGGTGGCACCGAGGTTGTCGAACAGGTCGAAGATCTGGTCCAGAACCCAGTCAGGACGCGCGCCTGGGCGGTCAACCTTGTTGATCACGACGATTGGCTTCAGGCCGGCTTCGAAGGCCTTCTTGGTCACGAAGCGGGTTTGCGGCATCGGGCCGTCCTGGGCGTCGACCAGCAGCAGCACGGAGTCGACCATCGACATTACACGCTCAACCTCGCCACCGAAGTCGGCGTGGCCGGGGGTGTCGACGATGTTGATGTGGTAGCCGTTCCAGTTGATGGCGGTGTTTTTCGCCAGAATGGTAATACCGCGCTCTTTTTCCTGGTCGTTGGAGTCCATGACGCGCTCGTCGTTGAGCTCGTTACGCTCCAGAGTGCCGGACTGACGCAGGAGTTTGTCGACCAGAGTGGTTTTACCATGGTCAACGTGGGCGATGATGGCGATGTTACGCAGATTTTCGATCACAAGTGTATCTCGATCAGAGGATTCGGTTGCCGCCCAGTGTAGGCGGCCAATATGTACTGTTTAAGGCTCAGCGGGCCCGGCGGTCGGGAGGGCGATGGCGAATACTGCCGCCATACAGCCCCGGCATCTTATGTCGGACGATAAACACGCACATTGGCATGTCCCTCACTGAGCAGGTGGTGTGCGTGCAAACGGCTCATCACACCCTTGTCGCAATACAGCAAGTACTGGCGCGTAGGGTCCAGGTGCTTGAACTTGCTGTTGATGGCGTAGAACGGCATGGCCTGGACCTCGATACCTTCCAGCACCAGTGGTTCGTCTTCCTGGGCATCGGGGTGCCGAATGTCGATGACGATCTGGCCAGGCAGCGCCTCGGCCACTTCCTCGATTTCGATGTCCTTGCCCAGCTCATCGATCACATGGTCGATGGAAATGAACTTGGCGCGCTCAAGAGCGCGCTCCAGCACGGCCATGTCGAACTGCTTTTCTTCGTGCTCCATGCGGTGACGCTTGGCATGGGTAGTCGGGTTTACCGAGATCACGCCGCAGTATTCCGGCATGTGCTTGGCAAAGTCCGCGGTGCCGATTTCGGTGGCCTGGTCGATGATGTCCTGCTTGTGGCTGGCCAGCAGCGGGCGCAGCACCAGCTTGTCGGTGGCCGAGTCGATGATCGACAGGTTCGGCAAGGTCTGGCTGGACACCTGGGAAATCGCGTCGCCGGTCACCAGCGCGTCGATCTGCAGGCGGTCGGCCATATGGGCGGCGCCGCGCAGCATCATGCGCTTGAGGGTCACGCCCATGTAGCTGTTGTCGACCTTGTTGAGGATTTCGCCAACCACTTCTTCGAACGGCACGCTGATGAACAGTACACGCTGGCTGCTGCCGTACTTCTTCCACAGGTAGTGGGCCACTTCCATCACGCCCAGCTCATGGGCACGGCCGCCGAGGTTGAAGAAGCAGAAGTGGGTCATCAGGCCGCGGCGCATCATCTGGTAGGCCGCAACGGTGGAGTCGAAACCACCGGACATCAGCACCAGGGTCTGTTCCAGGGCACCCAGCGGATAACCGCCGATGCCATTGTGCTGGTTGTGGATCACGTACAGGCGCTGGTCGCGGATTTCGATGCGCACCAGCACTTCAGGCTTCTTCAGCTCGATCCCGGCGGCGCCACACTGCTGGCGCAGCTGGCTGCCGACGTAACGGTCGACGTCCATCGAAGTGAAGTCATGGTGGCCACCGCGCTTGCAGCGCACGGCGAAGTGCTTGCCGGCCAGCAGGTGGCCGAAGTGGTGCTTGCACTTGGCGACGATGTCGTCGAAGTCACCCAGCGGGTATTCCTCGACCTGCAGGAAGTGGGTGATACCCGGCGTGCAGGTGAGGCGCTCGATCATCTCGCGCTGGACTTTTTCGTCTTCGACGCGGGTAACCACTTCGAGATTGTCCCAGACACCATCGACCGCGAGCTCAGGGTCGAGATCCTTGAGCACGTTGCGGATGTTCTTGCCAAGCTGGCGGATGAAGCGCTTGCGCACCGGCCGGCTTTTGATGGTGATTTCTGGGAAGACTTTGACGATAAGTTTCATTGGTTAACAGCGCGCGCAGGGCCTGCCGAAAATGAGGGGCGCGAATTATATCGGAAATTGCTCAGGATTTGACCAACTTTTGATCAGAAGCTTTGAGATAAATGCAGAGAGCGGGTTTTGCAGTGCCTGTTCCGGCCCTTTCGCGGGTGCCCCCGCGCCTACAAGCAGTGCAAAGCCCGTAGGAGCGGGTTTACCCGCGAAGAGGCCCTAGAAGCTGGCACACCACTCATGCCACGCACCCTATTGGTGCGAGATGATCAAAAAACGCATCGTAAGGGTGCACTTTTGCCCGCCACCCCAACGCCAAATGCCCGCAAACGCCCCCTTTTATCCCAGCCTCGCCATTTTCGGGCACTGGCATGCAATTTGCTCCCTTGTGAGGCAGGTAAGCTTGGCCGACTATCCGCGCCCGGCAACACCCTTTTTCCAGGGCAGCGGCCCACCGCGCTCTAGACCATCCGGAGGACAACATGTCGAAGTCGGTTCAACTCATCAAAGATCATGACGTCAAGTGGATTGATCTGCGTTTCACGGACACCAAAGGCACTCAGCACCACGTGACCATGCCGTCGCGTGATGCGCTGGACGAAGACTTCTTCGAAGTCGGCAAGATGTTCGACGGTTCCTCCATCGCTGGCTGGAAAGGCATCGAAGCCTCCGACATGATCCTGATGCCGGTTGACGAAACCGCCGTTCTGGATCCGTTCACCGAAGAGCCAACCCTGATCATTACCTGCGACATCGTCGACCCGTCGAGCATGCAGGGCTACGATCGTGACCCACGTGCAATCGCCAAGCGCGCCGAAGAGTACCTGAAGAGCACCGGCATCGGTGACACCGTATTCGCCGGCCCAGAGCCTGAGTTCTTCATCTTCGACGAAGTGAAGTTCCAGTCGGACATCTCCGGCTCGATGTTCAAGATCTTCTCCGAGCAGGGCTCGTGGATGACCGGCGCTGACGTGGAAGGCGGTAACAAAGGCCACCGTCCAGGCGTGAAAGGTGGCTACTTCCCGGTTCCGCCGTTCGACCACGACCACGAAATCCGTACTGCCATGTGCAACGCTCTGGAAGAAATGGGCCAGACCGTTGAAGTTCACCACCACGAAGTGGCGACTGCCGGCCAGAACGAAATCGGCGTCAAGTTCAACACCCTGGTGAAGAAGGCTGACGAAGTACAGGCGCTGAAATACGTCGTGCACAACGTTGCCGACGCTTACGGCCGTACCGCCACCTTCATGCCGAAGCCACTGTATGGCGACAACGGCTCGGGCATGCACGTGCACATGTCGATCTGGAAAGACGGCAAGAACACCTTCTCGGGTGAAGGCTATGCCGGCCTGTCCGACACCGCCCTGTACTTCATCGGCGGTATCATCAAGCACGGTAAGGCCCTGAACGGCTTCACCAACCCGTCGACCAACTCCTACAAGCGTCTGGTTCCAGGCTTCGAAGCCCCGGTAATGCTGGCCTACTCGGCTCGCAACCGCTCCGCCTCGATCCGTATTCCTTACGTTGGCAGCCCGAAAGCCCGCCGTATCGAAGCACGCTTCCCGGACCCATCGGCCAACCCGTACCTGGCCTTCGCGGCCCTGCTGATGGCTGGCCTGGACGGCATCCAGAACAAGATCCACCCAGGCGACGCGGCCGACAAGAACCTGTACGACCTGCCGCCAGAAGAAGCCAAGAACATCCCGCAAGTGTGCGGCAGCCTGAAAGAAGCTCTGGAAGAGCTGGATAAAGGCCGTGCGTTCCTGACCAAGGGCGGCGTGTTCTCCGACGACTTCATCGATGCCTTCATCGAGCTGAAGAGCGAAGAAGAAATCAAGGTGCGCACCTTCGTACACCCGCTGGAATACGAGCTGTACTACAGCTGCTGATCTGATTGGCGCCCCGCGCCGATGACCTGATCACAACGGCCTCCTTCGGGAGGCCGTTTTCGTTTCTGCGCACCAAGCAGAAGCACTGCAACCCCGCCTGTCACGCTATGCTCTATCTTGGTGCACTAATTCACACCATGCCCTCATTTGCTCCCCAATCTGGTTCAAATTAAACGTTTCACCAAGACTTTCTGGTCCGAATTTGCGCAGTTTCAGGCCTTTCTCGGCAAATTCCGCTTCTTTTCGGCGCTTTGGTTTGTTTCTTGCATTTTCTTATCAAGAGTCTCGCATCAGTGGATCCACCCCGCGTCCGGCCCTGGCCATAACAGTGCCAGGCAAGCGCCAAAAGAGGTCAACGACGCCTTATGACCATCAGCGATGCACAGCACCGTCTGCTTCTGGACAACCTGACCACTGCCACGTTGCTGCTCAACGCCGAGCTGCGCCTGGAGTACATGAATCCGGCCGCAGAAATGCTACTGGCCGTCAGTGGCCAGCGCAGCCATGGGCAGTTCATCAGCGAACTGTTCACCGAATCGACCGAGGCGCTCAGCTCGCTGCGCCAGGCGGTCGAGCAGGCGCACCCGTTCACCAAGCGTGAAGCGCAGCTTACATCGCTGACCGGGCAGACCATCACTGTCGACTACGCGGTAACACCGATACTGCATCAAGGCCAGACCCTGCTGTTGCTCGAAGTGCATCCGCGGGACCGGCTGCTGCGCATCACCAAGGAAGAGGCTCAACTGAGCAAGCAGGAAACCACCAAGATGCTGGTACGCGGCCTGGCCCACGAAATCAAGAACCCCCTTGGCGGCATCCGCGGAGCGGCCCAGCTACTGGCCCGCGAACTGCCCGAGGAAGGGCTGCGCGATTACACCAATGTAATCATCGAAGAGGCTGACCGTTTGCGTAACCTGGTCGACCGCATGCTCGGCTCGAACAAGCTGCCTTCGCTGGCCATGACCAATATTCACGAAGTGCTGGAGCGGGTGTGCAGCCTGGTCGATGCCGAAAGCCAGGGGTGCATCACTTTGGTGCGCGATTACGACCCGAGCCTGCCGGACGTGCTGATCGACCGAGAGCAGATGATTCAGGCCGTACTCAACATCGTGCGCAACGCCATGCAGGCGATCAGCGCGCAGAATGAGCTGCGCCTGGGTCGCATTACCTTGCGCAGCCGCGCCCTGCGCCAGTTCACCATCGGCCACGTGCGTCACCGCCTGGTAGCGCGGGTAGAGATCATCGACAACGGCCCGGGCATCCCGCCGGAACTGCAAGACACCCTCTTCTATCCCATGGTCAGTGGTCGCCCGGACGGTACCGGGCTGGGCCTGGCCATTACCCAGAACATCATCAGCCAGCACCAGGGCCTGATCGAGTGTGAAAGCCACGCAGGCCATACCGCCTTCTCGATTTACCTGCCTCTGGAACAAGGAGCCACCGCCTCATGAGCCGAAGTGAAACCGTCTGGATCGTCGACGATGATCGCTCCATCCGCTGGGTCCTGGAAAAAGCCCTGCAACAGGAAGGCATGACCACCCAGAGCTTCGACAGCGCAGACGGTGTCATGGGGCGCTTGGCACGCCAGCAACCCGACGTGATCATTTCCGACATCCGCATGCCTGGCACCAGCGGCCTCGACCTGCTGGCGCAGATCCGCGAGCAACACCCGCGCCTGCCGGTCATCATCATGACCGCCCACTCCGACCTGGACAGCGCCGTGGCCTCGTACCAGGGCGGTGCCTTCGAGTACCTGCCCAAGCCATTCGATGTCGACGAAGCGGTATCGCTGGTCAAGCGCGCCAACCAGCATGCCCAGGAGCAGCAAGGCCTGGATGTGCCACAGAACCTGGCGCGCACCCCGGAAATCATTGGCGAAGCCCCGGCGATGCAGGAGGTGTTCCGTGCCATCGGCCGCCTCAGCCACTCCAACATCACCGTGCTGATCAACGGCGAGTCCGGCACCGGCAAAGAACTGGTGGCCCACGCCCTGCACCGACACAGCCCGCGCGCAGCATCGCCGTTCATTGCCCTGAACATGGCCGCCATCCCCAAGGATCTGATGGAGTCGGAGCTGTTCGGCCATGAGAAAGGCGCCTTCACAGGTGCTGCCAACTTGCGTCGGGGCCGTTTCGAGCAGGCCGATGGCGGCACGCTGTTCCTCGACGAAATCGGGGACATGCCCGCCGACACCCAGACCCGCCTGCTGCGCGTGCTGGCCGACGGCGAGTTCTACCGCGTGGGCGGCCACGTGCCGGTCAAGGTCGACGTGCGCATCATCGCCGCCACCCACCAGAACCTGGAATCACTGGTACAGGCCGGCAAGTTCCGTGAAGACTTGTTCCACCGTCTTAATGTCATCCGTATCCACATTCCGCGCCTGGCCGACCGCCGCGAAGATATCCCCGCCCTCGCCCGCCACTTCCTTGCCCGGGCCGCCCAGGAGTTGGCAGTCGAGCCGAAGATCCTCAAGCCGGAGACTGAAGAGTTCATCCGCAACCTGCCATGGCCGGGCAACGTGCGGCAGATGGAGAACACTTGCCGCTGGATTACCGTGATGGCCTCCAGCCGCGAAGTGCTGATCGGTGACCTGCCACCAGAACTGCTGAACCTGCCACAAGACGCCGCGCCGGTAACCAACTGGGAGCAGGCCCTGCGCCAGTGGGCCGACCAGGCCTTGGCGCGCGGGCAGACCAGCCTGCTGGACAGCGCAGTGCCGAGCTTTGAACGGATCATGATCGAGACGGCACTCAAGCACACCGCCGGACGCCGGCGGGATGCCGCGCTGTTGCTGGGCTGGGGGCGTAACACCCTGACACGCAAGATCAAGGAATTGGGGATGAATGTGGCTGGTGGGGATGATGAGGAAGGTGATGACCACTGAGCTCTGAATTAGCCTTCTAGATTGCTGGGGCTGCTTTGCAGCCCATCGCGACACAAGGCCGCTCCCACGGGATCACCTCTGCCCCAAGGCTGATGCGATGGACACACATCGGGGTCGTCGTAGGAGCGGGTTCACCCGCGAAGAGGCCGGGCCTGCTGGCCAATCTCCACCTGCCGCTCACCATTGCCGCCACCACCGTATTCGCGGGTAAACCCGCTCCTGCCACGATCCTGTGGGAGCGGCCTTGTGTCGCGATGGGGCGCAAAGCGGCCCCAGCCATTTCAGCCGTCTGAATGCACCGTTCCTGTGCCGGCTGCACCTCTCGAAGGCACAAATACCCTTAAAATCCGGCCAAATCACCCGCAAAGCCCAGTATTAACGGGTTTTGCAAAACTGGCACGCCCCCTGCAATAAGCAATACATCTCCAGTTTCGGGGGCCCTGGTACAGGCAGGCCGGGTGAACCCCTCTTTTATACGCAGCACCGCCCGTTTTGGGGACCTCGGTACAGGCAGGCCGGGACATCCCCCCTTTATACGCAGTACCCCTTTTGGGGACCCTGGTACAGGCAGGCCGGGATATCCCCTCTTTTATTCGTGCAGTTTCACTTGCACCCGCCAGCGCCCAGCGTCCTCTGCACCGGCCCATTCGCCGTGCAGGGGGCGCGCGGCCACCACCGTCAGCAACAAACCTTCCTTGCTGTGCTGTACCCGCCAGCTCACCGGCTTGCCTTGCAGGCTAAGCTGCCCTTGCTGAGCCTTGCCCTGGGCCTGGAACAGCAACGCCACCGTCCCTTCCACGTTCTCGCCATGCAGCTTGGGCTCTTCGTTGAACCAAAGCTCCAGGCCATCCTGCATCACCTGCACCTGCTGCAACTCTCGCTCGTTGGGCGTAGTCAGGCGACCGATCATCAGCCCCACCATCAAGCCGACGATCGCCAACGACAGCATCACCCGTGGGAAGGCCTTCGAACGCACGTCCGGTTCAGGAGTAGAATGCCCGTCATCTTCACGCTTGGAGCCGTGCATGTTTCACGTCATCCTTTTTCAACCAGAAATTCCGCCGAATACCGGCAACATCATTCGTCTATGCGCCAACAGCGGCTGCGCCCTGCACCTGATCGAACCCATCAGCTTCGAACTGGATGACAAGCGCCTGCGCCGCGCAGGGCTGGACTACCACGAGTATGCCACGCTCAAGCGTCACGAGAGCTTGGCCGGATGCCTGGAAAGCCTTGGCAACCCACGGTTGTTCGCCTTTACCACCAAGGGCTCGCACCCGTTCCACGAAGTGGCCTTCCAGCCGGGCGATGCCTTCCTGTTCGGGCCGGAGAGCCGCGGGCTGCCGGCCGAGGTGCTGGACAGCCTGCCGGCCGAACACCGCCTGCGCCTGCCGATGCGGCCGGGGTGCCGTAGCCTGAACCTGTCCAATACCGTGGCGGTGACGGTGTATGAGGCGTGGCGGCAGAACGGGTTTGCCGGGAGCTGATGTGTCGCCTGTGCCGGCCTTTTCGCGGGTAAACCCGCTCCTACACAGATTGAGGGAACGGCGCGATCGCCTGTAGCAGCGGGTTTACCCGCGAAGAGGCCCGCACAGGCAAAAAAAAGCGCCCCGAGAGGCGCTTTCTTGATACCGGCAGTTATTACTGCACAGTAGGCGCTTCACCCGCTTCCTGCATACGCTGCATTTCTTGCGCGTACAGGGCGTCGAAGTTGACAGGCGACAGCATCAGCGCCGGGAACGAACCGCGAGTCACCAGGCTATCCAGGGCCTCACGGGCATAAGGGAACAGGATGTTAGGGCAGAACGCACCCAGGGTGTGGCTCATCGAAGGCGCATCGAGGTTGGCGATCAGGAAGATACCGGCCTGCTGCACTTCAGCAATGAAAGCCACTTCGTCACCGTTCTTGACGGTAACCGACAGGGTCAGCACGACCTCGTGGAAGTCGCCTTCCAGGGATTTCTGCTTGGTGTTCAGGTCCAGAGCAACGCTCGGCTCCCAGGTCTGACGGAAGATCTGCGGGCTTTTCGGGGCCTCGAACGACAGGTCGCGCACATAGATGCGTTGCAGGGAGAACTGAGGGCTGTTGTCTTCTGCAGCAGCGCCGTTGGTCTGTTGGTCAGTCATGTCAGATCCTTATCCTAATGTTTTTGAATGCAGTGCAAATCAGGCCGCCAGCAGCGCGTCGAGCTTGCCGGCGCGCTCCAGGGCATAGAGGTCATCGCATCCACCGACATGGGTGCTGCCGATCCAGATCTGCGGCACCGACGTACGGCCGGCTTTCTGACTCATCTCGGCGCGAACCTGCGGCTTGCCGTCGACCTTGATTTCCTCGAAGGCCACGCCCTTGCTCTCGAGCAGGTACTTGGCGCGCATGCAGTAGGGGCAGTAGTCGCTGGAATAGACGATGACAGGCTTCATATCACTTCACCAGGGGCAGGTTATCGGCTTTCCAGCTGGAAACGCCACCGCTCAGTTTGGCGGCGTTGTAACCAGCTTTGAGCAGCTCGCGGCAAATAGTGCCGGACTGCTGGCCCATCGCGTCGACGACAATCAGGGTCTTCTCTTTATGTTTGCCCAACTCGGTCATGCGGTTGGCCAGTTTGTCCTGCGGGATGTTCACCGCACCGACGATATGACCAGCGGAGTATTCCTTGGCCGGGCGAATGTCGATCACCAGGGCCTTCTCGGCATTGACCATGGCTGTCAGTTGGCCGTTAGTCAGGCTCTGGCCACCACGACGGATTTCATTGATAAGCAGCAGGACCAGCAAAATGAGGAAGATCGCAACCAGGATGTAGTGATCTGTCGCGAATTGAATCAGGTGAGCAACCATCAGCGGTGTTCCAGGCGATTGAAAATGCCGGCCAGTATACACAGCCCCTTGGTGCCACCAAAGCCCGACGGGCCGGCCACAAAACCACCTTCATGTTGCTAGCACAGGTGCGCCGGTCGGTGGAATGGGACGAATATTCGCCGCGGGTGGCGTATTTGCCCTAAAATGCGTGTCTTTATCATCTTTGAACAACCGTGAGTTTGATTGATGACGAGCACGCCCAAACCCCTGGTCCTGATTATCCTGGATGGCTTCGGCCATAGCGATATCCCCGAACACAATGCCATCTTTGCCGCCAATAAACCGGTCTATGACCGCCTGTGCGCCACCCAGCCGCATGGCCTTATTTCCGGCTCGGGCATGGATGTCGGCCTGCCGGACGGGCAGATGGGCAACTCCGAAGTCGGTCATATGAACCTCGGCGCAGGTCGTGTCGTCTATCAGGACTTCACCCGGGTGACCAAGGCCATCCGCGACGGCGAGTTCTTCGAAAACCCGGTGCTGACCGGTGCTGTGGACAAGGCAGCCAGTGCTGGCAAGGCCGTGCACATTCTCGGCCTGCTGTCCGATGGTGGCGTACACAGCCACCAGGACCACTTGGTGGCCATGGCCGAATTGGCCGCCCAGCGTGGCGCCGAAAAGATCTACCTGCATGCCTTCCTCGATGGCCGCGACACCCCGCCACGCAGCGCGCAGTCGTCCATCGAACTGCTCGATGCCACCTTCGCCAAGCTGGGCAAGGGCCGCATCGCCAGCCTGATCGGCCGCTACTACGCCATGGACCGCGACAACCGCTGGGACCGTGTCAGCGCCGCCTACAACCTGATCGTCGACAGCGCTGCCGAGTACACCGCTGACACGGCCCAAGCAGGCCTTGAAGCAGCTTACGCCCGCGACGAGAGCGACGAATTCGTCAAGGCCACGCGCATCGGCGAAGCCGTCAAGGTCGAAGATGGCGATGCCGTGATCTTCATGAACTTCCGCGCCGACCGTGCTCGCGAACTGTCGCGTGCATTTGTAGAGCCAGACTTCACGGAATTCGCCCGTGCGCGCCTGCCAAAGATGGCGGCGTACATCGGCCTGACCCAGTATTCGGCGAAGATCCCGGCACCAGCAGCCTTTGCGCCATCCAGCCTCAACAACGTGCTGGGCGAATACCTGGCGAAAAACGGCAAGACCCAGCTGCGCATCGCCGAAACCGAGAAATATGCCCACGTCACCTTCTTCTTCTCTGGTGGCCGCGAAGAGCCGTTCGAAGGCGAAGAACGCATCCTGATCCCGTCGCCGAAGGTCGCCACCTATGACCTGCAACCGGAAATGAGCGCACCAGAGGTGACCGATCGCATCGTCGAAGCCATCGAACAGCAGCGCTTCGACGTCATCGTGGTCAACTACGCCAACGGTGACATGGTCGGCCACACCGGCGTGTTCGAAGCGGCAGTCAAGGCCGTCGAAGCGCTGGATACCTGCGTAGGCCGCATTGTCGACGCGCTGGACAAGGTCGGCGGCGAGGCGCTGATCACCGCCGACCACGGCAACGTCGAGCAGATGGAGGACGAGTGCACCGGCCAGGCGCACACTGCACACACTACTGAGCCGGTACCGTTCATCTATGTTGGCAAGCGCAACGTGAAAGTGCGTGAGGGCGGCGTGCTGGCCGACGTGGCACCGACCATGCTGAAGCTGCTGGGGCTGGAAAAGCCGGTGGAAATGACCGGTACTTCGATTCTGGTCGACGCCTGAATGGCAACGAGGGGCTGCCTTGCAGCCCCAATTGCACATGAATTCCAGACAAACGCCCCCCTGCATCCGCAGCGAGGCGTTTTTTTTGCCTGCCCACGCGGGCATACTAGGCCAGTCTCCATCCTTGGTACGCCAAACCCCATGCTTCGCGCCCTGATCCTCCTAGCCTTGTCTTGCCTGCTCAGCCCGGCCTTCGCCGATGAGCGCGCGCAGACCCAGCAGCAACTGGATGCCACCCGCCAGGACATTGCCGAGCTCAAGAAAACGCTGAGCAAGCTCCAGGAAGAAAAGGCCGGTGTGCAAAAGGACCTCAAAACCACCGAAACCGACATCGGCAACCTCGAAAAGCAGGTGGAGGCCCTGCAGCAAGAACTAAAAAAGACTGAAGGCGAGCTGGAGCGCCTTGATACCGAGAAAAAAAAACTCCAGAGCGCCCGCGTTGAACAACAACGACTGATCGCCATCCAGGCCCGTTCGGCCTACCAGAACAACGGTCGCGAGGAATACCTCAAGCTGCTGCTCAACCAGCAGAACCCCGAGAAATTCGCCCGCACCCTCACCTATTACGACTACCTGAGCAAGGCGCGCCTGGAGCAATTGCGCACCTTCAACGAGACCTTGCGCCAACTGGCCAACGTCGAACAGGAAATTTCCAGCCAGCAGCAACAGCTGCTGGCCCAGCGCGCGGACCTCGACAGCCGCCGCCAGGCGCTGGAAACCGAGCGCGCCAAGCGCCAGCAGGTATTGGCCAAGCTCAACAGCGATGTAAAGGACCGCGGTCAAAAGCTACAAGCGCGCGAACAGGACCAGGCCGACCTGGCCAAGGTCCTGAAGACCATCGAGGAAACCCTCGCCCGCCAGGCCCGTGAAGCTGAAGAAGCGCGCAAGAAGGCCCTGCTGGCGCAGCAGGAAGCGGAAAAACGCCGCAAGCAGGCAGCGCTGGCCGCCGCCGCTGCCCGCGACCAGGCCCGTGAGCCAGCAGAACCAGTAGAGCCACCGAAAAAGGCCCGCACCACCCTCGGCCCGATGGTTTCCAGCGATGGTGCGAACTACGGCGGCGCATTTTCTGCTGCGCGGGGCAAACTTCCATGGCCAGTCAATGGTCGACTGCTGGCTCGTTTCGGCGATGCCCGCGGCAGCGACGCCCGTGCCAAATGGGACGGAGTGATGATCAGCGCCACCCCGGGCACTCAGGTACGCGCCGTGCACGGCGGGCGCGTGGTTTTCGCGGACTGGTTGCGCGGCGCCGGGCTTCTGGTCATTCTCGACCATGGCAACGGTTACCTGAGCCTGTACGGCCACAACCAGAGCCTGCTCAAGAATGCCGGTGACATCGTCAAGGCCGGTGAAGCCATTTCCACCGTTGGCAACAGCGGTGGTCAGGACACGACAGGCTTGTATTTCGCGATCCGCCAGCAGGGCCGGCCTACCGACCCTTCGCAGTGGTGCCGGGGCTAGGCTCTGTACGAAAAGTCTTGAGACGCAGGTCAGGCAAGGCGAAAACAGCCGAGGAACGGCCGGGGTCGCGCCCGACTGTACTGGAGTACATGAGCATTCCGAGGCTGTTTTCAACGCAGCATGAACAAGTATCAAGGCTTTTCGTACAAAGCCTAGTCACATTTCTACGGCGCAGCCTGAGTGCTGCGCCGATGCTCCCCAGGGAGCGCTTACAGGATCAGGAGTTCGTTCGACATGCTGCACTCGCCTCGTCTCACCCAGCTGGCCCTGTCCATCGCCCTGGCGGTAGGCGCGCCCCTGGCCACCGCCGCAGAGCCGGCCAAGGCCGCCGCAGTGCCAGCCACCGAGGTGACCGCCAAGGCGCCACTGCCGCTGGAAGAACTGCGCACCTTCGCCGAGGTCCTGGACCGTATCAAGGCCGCCTATGTCGAACCGGTAGACGACAAGACCCTGCTGGAAAACGCCATCAAGGGCATGCTTAGCAACCTTGACCCGCACTCGGCCTATCTTGGCCCCGAGGACTTCCAGGAACTGCAGGAAAGCACCAGCGGCGAGTTCGGCGGGCTGGGCATTGAAGTAGGCCAGGAAGACGGCTTCATCAAGGTGGTCTCGCCAATCGACGACACCCCGGCCTCGCGGGCCGGCGTGCAGGCTGGTGACCTGATCGTCAAGATCAACGGCGCCCCGACCCGCGGCCAGACCATGACCGAAGCGGTCGACAAGATGCGCGGCAAGGTCGGCGAGAAAATCACCCTGACCTTGGTGCGCGACGGTGGCACCCCGTTTGACGTGAACCTGACCCGTGCGGTCATTCAGGTCAAGAGCGTGAAGAGCCAGCTACTGGAGAACGATTACGGCTACATCCGTATCACCCAGTTCCAGGTCAAGACCGGTGACGAAGTGGGCAAGGCGCTGGCCAAGCTGCGCAAGGACAACGGCAAGAAGCTGCGCGGGGTAGTGCTGGACCTGCGCAACAACCCAGGCGGCGTGCTGCAGTCGGCGGTGGAAGTGGCCGACCACTTCCTGACCAAAGGCCTGATCGTCTACACCAAGGGCCGCATCGCCAACTCCGAGCTGCGTTTCTCGGCCAACCCGGCCAATGCCAGCGAAGGCGTGCCGTTGGTGGTGCTGATCAACGGTGGCAGTGCATCGGCATCGGAAATTGTCGCTGGCGCCCTGCAGGACCAGAAGCGCGCCGTACTGATGGGTACCGACAGCTTCGGCAAAGGCTCGGTGCAGACCGTGCTGCCACTGGCCAACGACCGCGCCCTGAAGCTCACCACTGCGCTCTACTACACCCCCAACGGCCGTTCGATCCAGGCCCAGGGCATCGTCCCGGACATCGAAGTGCGCCAGGCCAAGCTCACCGCCGAGGCCGACACCGAAAACTTCAAGGAAGCCGACCTGCAGGGCCACCTGGGCAACGGCAACGGCGGCGCCGACCGCCCGACGGGCAGCAGCAAGCGCAAGGAACGCCCGCAGGATGACGACTTCCAGCTGAGCCAGGCACTGAGCCTGCTCAAGGGCCTGAACATCACCAAGGGCGACTGAGCCACCCTATGCGTTATCTGCTGTGTCTGTTGTTTTGCCTGATGGCCGGAATCGCGCAAGCGGCGCCGGCCAACAAGGCCTACATGAGCATCATCATCGACGACCTGGGCCAGAGCACCGAGCGTGACAGCCGTACCCTGGCCCTGCCCGGGCCGGTAACCATGGCGATCATGCCCGACACCCCGCATGCCACCGACTTTGCCCGCCAGGCACACAAGGCCGGCAAGACGGTGATCCTGCACATGCCCATGGACCCGGCCACCGGGCCCTATGCCTGGCACCCGGGCATCGCCATCGAAGAGCTGGCGCGGCGGCTGGACGCAGCATTGGTCAAGGTGCCCTACGCCGCCGGCATCAACAACCACATGGGCAGCCGCATGACCGCACAGCGTGAACCCATGGCGTGGTTGATGGGCGAGCTGCAGCGGCGCCAACTGTTCTTCGTCGACAGCCGCACCAGTGCCGCCACGGTCGCCGCGGCCGAGGCTCAAGCACACGATGTGGCGCATGTGTCGCGGGATGTATTTCTGGATGACGTGCGCACACTGGAAGCCATCGACGCTCAGCTGCAACAGGGTATCGCGCTGGCCCGCAAGCAAGGCTCCGCGGTGTTGATCGGCCACCCATACCCGCAGACGCTCGCGGTGCTGGAAAGTCAAATTCCCCGGCTCAAGCAGCTGGGTATCGAACTGGTCACGCTGCAACAGATGATCGCCACACGTGGCAACCAGGCCATGCCTGCACACGGTAAGCATGGCCGTTACAGCAATCGCTAGCATTTGCTGATCACGGGCAACCGCTGGGCCACCCGGGCGAATGTTCAGAGGTTGAACGGAATGACATCCCTGGCCTGTGCGTAGGTCAGGTTACCCCGATAAATGCTCAGTACCTGCCCCTCGCTCGCCGCCTTCATTTGCTCGCGATACCCCATCTTGCGCTGGCTCCACAGCTTGAGATGGCCTTTGCCAAACGCCGTCGGCGCCGCCTGCGAGTCGGCAAAATGGAAATGCGCGGCCCACAAGGGTTTACCTCGACTCTCACCGGGGGCACGCAACAGGCTGATCCGGTACTCGTCCAGATAGCCATCGGAAACCACCTGCCGAGGCCCGACATATTCCACTGCAAGCAGCCCCTGTTGATGGAGAAAATTCAGCCCTCTGGAACCTGGATAGCGCGTCTTGCTGTAAAGCGCTACCAAACAGTCCCGGCGGGCCTGACGCAACTGAATCAGCGCATCGTCCATGCCCGCCAGCAGTGCGTGCTCTGCGTTGGCATCGCTGAGCTGTTCACGCAGCTCGGCCACTTCGTTGATCTGGCCGTCCAGCATCGACATCAGGCCCATGTCGTCAGCATCCTTGGCAACCAGGGCTCTGGCTTGAGCGATGACATTTTCATTCTGTGCCAGCATGGCCTCGGCCAGTTCCCGGTTGTTCCTTTCGGACTCCGGGGTAGAAGTCCGCAACGGCTGTTCCGGTTCGCCCGCGGCTACCTCTTCAACCCAGGTGTTTCCCTGCTTCTGGAAGCGATGCAGCGAGCTCTTGTTGAAAGCCGCTACAACTTGCAGCACCGCCTGCCCGTCGACCACCGATTCGCTGCCAATGACTATCTGACCAGCCCGCGTATGGGCCACCTGCAGGCTCTTTCGTGAATAGACCGCACGACGTGTGCCACGGACCTGCCCGTCCGCCTGCTCGCGCATGGCCTCGACCAACGCCTCACCGGCTATGGTTTTCAGTTCCACCATCTGTTGCTTGTAAGCCTCAAGGCGCTGGACATCGATGAGCTTGCTGCCGAGTGTCTTGATCCGTTCGGCGTTGAGAATCGCCGCGAGGTATTCGTCCCACGCACTTTGCAGCACCTCGATGCGTTCGGCGACAGGCAAGTCACAGAACATCAGCAGATGATGCGTTTGTGCGGCCACCCGCAGACGCTGACTGGCGAGCGCATGGCGGAAGATCATGTAGTGCTGGGTAGGCGTGCCTGTGTGCCACTGCAGGGCCAGCTCGACCAGGCCCATGGCCTGGAAAAACCGGATGTTGATCGTGGTCGTCTTACGGCTCGCGATAATGCTCGAGACGGTAAGAGTGGTATTGATGTAAGGCACTTGCATGTCGATATCGGTGATGGCCAACAGGCGATCCAACTGGCCGGAGACATTGATGATCCTGGGCTGCTCTTCAAGCAACTTTTCCAACATCGTCCGGAACCTGGCATACAACTCGGCCTGTTTCTCTGGCGGTGCGACATTGAGCGCATTGGTGAGTTGGTCATATTCCCTGAACCCACCCAAGGCCAGGAGTTCATCAATGAAGAACATGCCAAAGCTGATCAGGTTCTTGCGGACCTGGCCCAAGAGTATCCGTTGATCTCTCACGCTGCCGCCCTGCGTCGAGGCGCTCGCCTTGTCGAGCACATAGATAATGTTGCGTTCAGCCTCGAGATACCCCTGGAATAGACTGTCGTTCAACGCCAGGCGCCGGGTGCGCAGCGCATTCGTCTGCTCGTGCAACTGCTGGAGTTTGCGCTTGAACAACTCGGTAGCCTGCTCGAATTGCGCACGTTCGCCCGGGTCGGTTGGTGGCGCCTTTTGCAGCCGGTCCTCGACTTTGTTTACCGGATCACGCAAACCGACAACCTGCTCGCTCAACGCGTTGAAATCCTTCGTGGCAGCCTCCGCGGCCAAGAGAAGCCGCTCTATCTCGGCCTGAGCCTTGGCGATCGGACCGCTAAGCTTCTTGCGCAATCGCTCGCGGGCCAACTCGCCGGAGCGATCATTGCCACCGTGCAAGCGCGAATTATTGAGGTGCCAGACATCACCGTCGCGCATCAGATACGGCCCAAGCGTGCCGTCCGGACCGATGATGCGAAATGCTGCGTTATCAAGGCTGACTCGGTAGACATCACCGTCCAGAGACACATGAAAATCACCCCCAATCCGTACCAGCCCCGCAGCCACGCCCTGCGTCTGCGGTTTGCGCCCCTCCAGTGAAACGCTGGCCGCCAACGCCCGCATTTGGCCGCGCTGGGCACTTGACAGGCCGTTGAGCCCCCCAGCCCCACGCCAGGAAAAGTCGAGCTGGGTATTGGCCATGGCCTGCAGGCTGTCGACCGAGGCACTAGGCTCCCGCGTTACCGTGGAAAGCTTCGCCAGCTCGACCCCATTGCCCGCAGGTGGCCCCTCGAGCAGCAATGGCGGCAGGTCGCCAGAAATGGCCGGCGTTGCCAGTTGCGGCGTTTGCAGGTGTATCAGGGCCAGCAAGGTGTTGTTCAGCACATCGACCATCGCCTGGATTCGCTCGTCGAGATGCGAGCTGGCCAGCCCCTGCACATCGTTGATCAAGCTGCGCATGCCGATGTAAAGCCAGGCAACCGAGGTGAGCGGCCCTGGTAACACCGGAAACACAACGTTCAGCAGCTCCCAGGAAAATGCCGTGACCAGCCGCCAGCGCACCTCGCTGTTACTCATGGCGCTGCGATCCGCCAGCTCCAGCAACATCCGGCCCTTGGCTTCGAACATCTGCCGATCCACGTCCTGCGCCCAGAATTGCAGCGCCAACTGAACAGGCTGCGGTTTCGCCGGGAGTGTGTAAGGGTCGGGCAGCCATTGGGGCAGGTGCGGCTCCCGGAAGCCACCATTGTCGTAGACCGCGCGCTGAGCTTGCTCGATCCAAAGCAGCACGTTGTCCTGCAACGCCCCCGGGCGGCTGATCGCATCCAACAGTGCCTGAGCGCTGTCGAACTGAATCAGTGCCTTGTCGGTGTACAGCGGGCAATACAACAGATGAGCCCCCAACTCGATGAGTTCGATCACGTAGAAACCATGCGCCACATCGACCCTCTCTGATGTCGGCGAGCGTTTGAACGCAAGCGCCGCAATGCGCACAGCCGCTGCACCTTCCTGGCCGCTGCGGCAGAATTCTGCCAGGGCACCGTAGGCGAACTTGTCGAGCCGCTTGACTGCACGCGCCCGCGCGGCATCGAACATCAGGGTAATACGCCAGCGTATGGCAAATGCCGAGATGTGTTCGGCGCGGCTCGCCGAGCGATCGAGCATCGACTGTACATGACGTGGATACGTACCGCCGATGTCGACTCGCTGCACCAGCTCACGGACGTAATCAATGGTCATCCACTTCATGATCAGCTGGTTTTCCCGGTGCGCGATGTGTGTCACCACCCCTCCTGCTGTGGCATCCAGGCGGCCGATCGCCAGTTGCGTCAGGGTCAACTTCTTTTCACCGGTCTTCTGGCCGAAGCCCAGCCCGTGACCGTCACTGACAAAGGTCTCGACGCTGAGGATAAGGTCATCAGGAAAGTAATTGGCGTCTACCGGGTGGTCATGCAGCATCGCTTCGCGCAGGCGCGTCGCCGCATAGGTGTGCAAGTCCGGCAGACCGTCCTGAATGCCCTGGGCTGGGCTGTGCTGTTGCAGTAGCGACAAGTCGAGCATGGCTTGCAGGTAGGCGGTCTGGCTATCCGTATCGGCTCGCGACAGGCCCTTGGGAAGCGCCAGGCCCAGCCCACCGGTGCCATGGTCACTGAACTCGGCAAAAAAGGACGCGGGGTCGCAGGCCAAATGGCAGTAATGCTCCAGTTGGTCGACGCTGTCGATCGCGCTCCAGCGCAGGCGGGCCACGCGCTCGAGCAAGATTTCCAGCAACAAGGCGCTGTACAGGGCGAAAGCGTCGCCCTCCACAGTCAGGCCCTGCCAGCTCAACTCATCAAACCGGTAACGTCCAGCCATCTGTATTTGCAACGCCGCGCCGAATGAAGCCTGGGCGTCAAAACTGCGGACCAGGCCTTCGGGAGAACACCAGAGTGTCAGTTCGCGAACTTCACTGGAGGCGGTAATCAGCAAACCGGGCAACAGCTCATGGAAAGTGTCTTCGCCCTCACGTAACGCAACCCGCACCAGCTGCACATCGAGCCCGGTGCGGTTGCCCATCATCAGGTCACGCAGCAGCTTGCGTTGTTCGTCGTCCAGCGCTTCGTCTTTCAGGCCATCGAGCAGGTTGGCGCGCAACAACTGCTGCAACCACAGGTCGCGGTCGATCGTGGCGTCGCCGTTCCAATAATCGATCTGCGCTTGCTGGAAGTGCCAAAGCAGCATCGGCAGCAACGCGTTGAGGCCATCGGTCAGGCGCGCGGGCTCGATCAAATCGCCCTCGGCAGTTTCAAGGCTCGACTCGATGGCGAAAAAGCGCCGGGGCGGGTTCAGGCTAAGGCGGTAGTCACCCGCTGGGGCGAGGTCCAGTGGTTTAGCCGCAAGCAGGGCCTGCAGCACCACATCCACCAGCGGCTGAGGGTGCCAGACGCCATCCGGATGCATGGACATCAGGTACAGCGGTGCAGCCGAGGTCATCTCAGGGCGATGCACGCCAACCAGAGGATAGTGCTCCAGGATCACCTTCATGACCTGTTCCCCTGCGACCTGGCGGAGCGTGGGACGGCTGGCGAACTGGGCGGCGACTGCGTGTTTGAGGTTGTGCGCGTGAGTGGCGGGCATGACCAGGACTCGTTATGGAATGAACCACAAAGCGTCCTGGAGATGTTATCGAAAGAGGTGCTACATATTGCTGCTGGCAGGCCGCGGCACCTGGCGGTGCGGCGACCTGCCGGGCAGTCAGCTATAGACGCGGCCAAGCACCTGGCGATGGCTCTCGAACTGGTCGAGCACATCACGCACGATCTGGTCTGGGGCAAAGCCCATCAGGTCGTATTCCTGACTGCCGTCATGCAGGTAGACCTCGGCGCGGTAGAAGCGCTGGCGCAGTTCAGGCTCACCCTCGACCGGCGCCTCGCTCGGCGCGGCCATATAGCCGTCAAGGCTCACCTCATAGACGAACGGGTTGCCTTCTTCCATCATCACCCGCAAGCCCATCAGGTTGCGCGACTGGCCAACGCGGGTTTCCACCTCGAAGCCCAACGTCTGCAGCTGTGCAGCGGCTTCTTTCAACGCCGGGCTGACCTGCTTGTCCATGAAACGCTGCACCACGGCCTGGGTCGGCTGCAGTTCCAGCTGGGTCAGGCGCTCGCTGAAGCCGCGACGGCCGCGGGCGGCCAGTTCGGCGCGCTCCTGCTCGATCACCACGTCCTGCTTCATGGCCTTGTACAGGCCGAACATGAACAGCACCAGCACCACCGAGAACGGCAGGCCCGCCAGCACGACCATGGTCTGCATGGCCTCGAAGTTACCGGCAAACAGCAGGCCGATGGTCACCAGGGTGATCACCACGGACCAGAACACCACCATCCAGTGCGGGGCGTCTTCGTCGACCTTGCCGCCTTTGCACGACAGGTTGGCCATCATCACCGCGCCGGAGTCGGCCGGGGTGAGGAACAGCACGAAACCGACGAACACCGCCACACCAATCACGATCTTGGCCGCCGGGAAGTATTCCAGCAGTTGGTAGATCGACATCGACGGCTGTTCCAGCGCAGTCTTGCCCAGTTCCACAGCGCCCTGGTTGATCACCAGGTCCAGTGCGGTATTGCCGAAGATCGACAGCCAGGCCAGGGTGAAGCCCAGCGGAATCAGCAGCACGCCCATGACCAACTGGCGCACGGTACGGCCCTTGGAGATACGCGCAATGAACATGCCGACGAACGGGCCCCAGGAGATCCACCAGGCCCAGTAGAACACGGTCCACAGGCCCAACCAGCGCTCGGACTTGCCGGCTTCGCCTTCATACACATAAAGGTCGAAGGTTTTCAGCACGATGCCGTTGAGGTAGTCACCGACGTTCTGCACGAGGCCATTGAGCAGGTGCAGGGTTTCGCCGCCCAGCAATACGAAAATCAGCAGGCCGCTGAACAGCACGATGTTCAGGTTGGACAGGCGACGAATGCCGTTTTCCACACCCGAGACCGCAGCCACGGTGGCCACACCGGCCATGACCAGAATCACCACCAGCAGGTTGGTCTTGCTGTGATCCATGCCGAACAGGTATTCCAGGCCCGAAGAGACCTGCATCGAGCCGATACCCAGGTTGGTCACCAGGCCAAGCAGGGTGACGAACATGCCGAAGATGTCGACGGCATTGCCGGCAGCACCCTTGACCCAACGCTCGCCCACCAGCGGGTACAGCGCCGAGCGCAGTGCCAGCGGCTGGTTGTGGCGGTAAGCGAAGTAACCCACGGCCAGGCCGACCAGGGCATAGATCGCCCAGCCGTGCAGGCCCCAGTGCAGGAAGGTCAGCTGCAAGCCCTGGCGAGCGGCCTCGAGGCTGGCCGGTGTGCCTTCCGGGGGATTGAAATAGTGGTCCAGCGGCTCGGAAGCGCCGAAGTACAGCAGCGAAATACCGATACCGGACGAGAACAGCATGCCGGCCCAGGCGCCATAGCTGAAGTCCGGCTGGTCGTCCTTGCCACCCAGCTTGAGGCTGCCGTAGTCGGAGAAAGCCAGGTAGACGACGAACAGCAGGTATCCGCAGATGACCAGCATGTAGTACCAGCCAAAGGTACGCGTCAGCCACTTCTGGGCCACGCCCAGTACCTGACCGGCGGTTTCGGGTGCAGCGATCAGCAAGGCAGTCAGAACAAGGATCATCAGCGCGGAGGTGAAGAACACTACGCGGTTGACCCGTACCCTCTCGGCGGGGGGCTTGATAAGTGAGGCAGAACTCATTGCACGAATGCTCCGGGCAGTGCGGCTGTGGAGGCTAATCAGTCTTTCCCGAGCAATTGGTGGAATATCCCCACTGCATCAGGTGTTATAAAAGAACCCTGGAAACCGTGATCCCGAATCGATACGTTGCCAAAAACAGACAGGTGGCCTGCTGAAAATGCCACGCCTCAACGGAAGTGCGCGCATTCGTCACAGAGCACCCCGCCCGCTCCAAGGGCCTGCCGCAGGACCAATGACCGTACGGCAGAATCTGCATTTCGCATCGCTCACGCCCGTCAACGCCTTGTATTCCGGGGGTTACACGATTTCCTGGGGTGTCAATCCGTGCCTTCTCGACCGCCTGAAAAACTGTCAATGGCACAAATTGTCGCAGAGCTTATTCTTTATTGATTGAACGTTCAATCAAAACAAAATAGACTGGCCTTCGCCGAGTCAGCCGCCTGTCGTCTGCTCGCAGGCCTGAGGAGATAGCAAGATGCCCAAGGTCGGTATGCAACCCATCCGGCGCCAGCAGTTGATCGAAGCCACCTTGCAGGCGGTCGATCAGGTCGGACTGGGGGACGCCAGCATTGCGCTGATTGCCCGTTTGGCCGGTGTGTCGAACGGCATCATCAGTCACTACTTTCGGGACAAGAACGGCCTGATCGCAGCGACGATGGGTTACATCATGAGCATGCTCAACGAAGGCGTCAGAGCACGTCGCCAGGCCCTGAAAGACGACAGCCCGCGCGCTCACCTGAAAGTGATCATCGAGGGCAACTTCGATGCCAGCCAGGTAAACGGCCCGGCAATGAAAACCTGGTTGGCCTTCTGGGCTTCCAGCATGCACCAGCCCGATTTGCACAGGTTGCAGCGGATCAACGACCACCGCTTGTATTCCAACCTGTGCTGCCAGTTCCGCCGCGTCCTGCCGCTCTACCATGCGCGCAAGGCAGCCCGCGGTCTGGCAGCCCTGATCGACGGTTTGTGGCTGCGTGGCGCCCTGTCGGGTGATGCATTCGACACCGACCAGGCGGTACGGATTGCTTACGAATACATGGAACTACAACTGGCCAAGCAGCACACCCTGGGCACAAACGACCAGGCTGCTGACCATGCGCGCAGGGCCCTTGCCAACCCGGCAGGAGCATGACGCGCAAGCCAAACCACACACTGCACTTGCGAGGACACTATGGCCCGTTTCGGAACGCAAAAACTCTACATTGATGGCGCTTACGTCGACGCTGGCAGCGATGCCACTTTCGAAGCTATCAACCCGGCCACTGGCGAAGTCCTCGCCCACGTACAGCGTGCTACCGAGGCAGACGTCGAGAAGGCCGTGGAAAGCGCCGAGCGTGGCCAGAAGATCTGGGCCGCGATGACCGCCATGCAGCGTTCGCGCATCCTGCGCCGCGCCGTCGACATCCTGCGCGAGCGCAACGACGAGCTGGCCATGCTGGAAACCCTGGACACCGGCAAGTCTTACTCCGAAACCCGCTACGTCGACATCGTCACCGGCGCCGACGTGCTGGAATACTACGCAGGCCTGGTACCGGCCATCGAGGGCGAGCAGATCCCGCTGCGCGAATCGTCCTTCGTCTACACCCGCCGCGAGCCACTGGGCGTGACCGTGGGCATCGGTGCCTGGAACTACCCGATCCAGATTGCCCTGTGGAAATCTGCCCCGGCCCTGGCCGCTGGTAACGCGATGATCTTCAAACCGTCGGAAGTCACCTCGCTGACCACTCTGAAACTGGCCGAGATCTACACCGAAGCCGGCCTGCCAAACGGCGTGTTCAACGTTCTGACCGGTAGCGGCCGCGAAGTCGGCACCTGGCTGACCGAGCACCCGCGCATCGAAAAAGTGTCGTTCACCGGCGGCACCACCACCGGCAAGAAAGTCATGGCCAGCGCCTCCAGCTCTTCGCTGAAGGAAGTGACCATGGAACTGGGCGGCAAATCGCCACTGATCATCTGTGCCGACGCCGATCTGGACAAGGCCGCTGACATCGCCATGATGGCCAACTTCTACAGCTCGGGCCAGGTGTGCACCAACGGTACCCGCGTATTCATCCCGGCTGAAATGAAGGCGGCCTTCGAAGCCAAGATCGCCGAGCGCGTTGCCCGCATCCGCGTTGGCAACCCGGAAGACGAAAACACCAACTTCGGCCCGCTGGTCAGCTTCCAGCACATGGAAAGCGTGCTGGGCTACATCGCCAAAGGCAAGGAAGAAGGTGCCCGCGTCCTGTGCGGCGGCGAGCGTCTGACTGCCGGTGACTTCGCCAAAGGTGCCTTCGTTGCCCCGACCGTGTTCACCGACTGCACCGACGACATGACCATCGTCAAGGAAGAGATCTTCGGCCCGGTGATGAGCATTCTCACCTACGAAACCGAAGAAGAAGTGATCCGCCGTGCCAACGACACCGACTACGGCCTGGCCGCCGGCGTCTGCACCAACGACATCACCCGCGCCCACCGCATCATCCACAAGCTCGAAGCCGGTATCTGCTGGATCAACGCCTGGGGTGAATCGCCGGCCGAAATGCCGGTAGGTGGCTACAAGCAGTCGGGCGTCGGCCGTGAAAACGGCGTCAGCTCGCTGGCTCAATACACTCGCATCAAGTCGGTCCAGGTCGAGCTGGGCGGCTACACCTCGGTTTTCTGAACCCTGTCTAGCCACGCCCGTGCCACCGCGCACGGGCGTACCCGCTCCCCGATCACCGCCAACACGAGGGTACTTTCATGTCCCAAGAATTCGATTACATCATCGTCGGTGCCGGCTCGGCCGGTAACACCCTGGCGACCCGCCTGACCGAAGACGCCGGCGTCACCGTCTTGCTGCTGGAAGCCGGTGGCCCCGACTACCGCTTCGACTTCCGCACCCAGATGCCAGCGGCCCTGGCATTCCCGCTGCAAGGCCGCCGCTACAACTGGGCTTACGAGACCGACCCAGAGCCGCACATGGACGGCCGCCGCATGGAATGTGGCCGTGGCAAGGGCCTGGGTGGCTCGTCGCTGATCAACGGCATGTGCTACATCCGCGGTAACGCCATGGACTTCGACGGCTGGGCAGAACTGCCAGGCCTGGAAGACTGGACCTACCTCGACTGCCTGCCGTACTTCCGCAAAGCTGAAACCCGTGACATCGGCCCTAACGACTACCACGGTGGTGACGGCCCGGTCAGTGTCGCCACGCCAAAGGCTGGCAACAACCCGCTGTTCCACGCCATGGTTGAAGCTGGCGTGCAAGCCGGTTACCCGCGCACAGAAGACCTCAACGGCTACCAGCAGGAAGGCTTCGGCCCAATGGACCGTTCGGTGACCAAGAACGGCCGCCGCTCCAGCACCGCCCGTGGTTACCTGGACCAGGCCAAGAAACGCCCGAACCTGACCATCGTCACCCACGCCCTGAGCGACCGCGTGCTGTTCGACGGCAAGCGCGCCGTAGGCGTGACCTACCTGGTCGGCGACAGCGAAGAACGCGTTGAAGCCCGCGCCCGCAAGGAAGTGATCGTCAGCTCTGGCGCCATCGCTTCGCCGCAGCTGCTGCAGCGCTCCGGCGTCGGCCCGCGCGCCCTGCTGGAAAGCCTCGACATCCCGGTTGTGCACGACCTGCCGGGCGTTGGTGAAAACCTGCAGGACCACCTGGAGCTGTACCTGCAGTACGCCTGCACCCAGCCAGTATCGCTGTACCCATCGCTGCTGTGGTGGAACCAGCCGGCCATCGGTGCCGAGTGGCTGTTCAATGGCACCGGCATCGGCGCCAGCAACCAGTTCGAGGCCGGTGGTTTCATTCGTACCCGCCCTGAATTCAAGTGGCCGAACATCCAGTACCACTTCCTGCCGGTTGCGATTAACTACAACGGCTCCAATGGCGTGAAGGAACATGGCTTCCAGGCGCACATGGGTTCCATGCGCTCGCCTGCCCGTGGCCGCATCCAGGCCAAGTCGAAAGACCCACGCCAACACCCGAGCATCCTGTTCAACTACATGTCCACCGAGCAGGACTGGCAGGAATTCCGTGACGGCATCCGCCTGACCCGTGAAATCATGGCCCAGCCGGCCCTGGACCCATACCGTGGCCGCGAAATCAGCCCGGGCGCCGACGTGCAAACCGACGAGCAGCTGGACAAGTTCATCCGCGAGCACGCCGAAACCGCCTTCCACCCATCCTGCTCGTGCAAGATGGGCACCGACGACATGGCCGTGGTCGATGGTGAAGGCCGCGTGCATGGCATGCAGGGCCTGCGCGTGGTCGATGCGTCGATCATGCCGCTGATCATCACCGGTAACCTCAATGCCACCACGATCATGATTGCCGAGAAGATTTCGGACAAGATCCGTGGTCGCAAGCCACTGCCGCGCAGCACCGCCAAGTACTACGTGGCAGGGGATGCACCAGTGAAAGGCAAGCCGATGCGTGAAGTGAAGCAGGGCTGAGACCTTGATCAGGGGCCGCACAGCGGCCCCTTTCACGTTTGCTCAGGCGGGCAGCGTGAGAAAGCATTCCTGCCACTGATCTGCCTGACCAGCCGCTCTCGCCCCGCTGTCGCGGTGGCCTGGTAGCGAAGCACATGGCCCGCCGCCTGGTGCGCCAACAAATAGTGCAAATCAGGAAATTGCCCGAGCGGGCACTGAGCCATCTAGGCGAGGGAAATGGTTTTCCTGCCATTCATGTTACTCGGCTGCCTGACAGTGGGCGAACCATTGCAGCCACAAGCTGCAACGACGATGCGGTATCGCTTTACAGCCTGCGTCGGCCTCAGGTTAGAATCGATTGGCACGCGACCTGCTAGCTTTTGCTGATAAATGCGCTACCAAGTCCCTCCCCCTCGCTGTCTCGGAGTACCTGCCTTTGGATGCAAGCACCATCAATAGCCTGTTCCTGATCGGCGCATTACTGGTGGGTGCAAGTATCCTGGTCAGCTCGCTGTCGTCGCGCCTGGGCATCCCTATTCTGGTCATCATCCTCGCCGTCGGCATGCTCGCCGGTGTCGATGGTGGCGGCATCATCTTCAACAATTACCCAACTGCTTACCTGGTGGGCAACCTGGCACTGGCCGTCATCCTGCTTGACGGCGGCCTGCGCACGCGGGTAGCAAGCTTTCGCGTAGCGCTTTGGCCGGCGCTGTCGCTGGCCACGGTCGGGGTAATGATCACCACCGCCCTCACCGGCCTGGTTGCCGCCTGGCTGTTCCAACTCAGCCTGATCCAGGGCCTGCTGATCGGCGCCATCGTCGGCTCCACCGACGCCGCTGCAGTGTTCTCGCTGCTCGGCGGCAAAGGCCTGAACGAACGGGTTTCTGCTACCCTCGAGATCGAGTCGGGCAGCAACGACCCAATGGCGGTGTTTCTCACGGTCACCTTGATCGACATGATCGCCAGCGGCGAGACCGGCCTGCATTGGAGCCTGCTGGGCCACGTGCTGCGTGAGTTCGGTATCGGCGCGCTGGTTGGCCTGGGCGGCGGCTGGCTGATGCTGCAACTGGTCAACCGCATCAATCTGGCCAGCGGCCTGTACCCCATTCTGGTAGTGGCCGGCGGCCTCGTGGTGTTTTCGCTGACCAACGCCCTGCATGGTAGCGGCTTCCTCGCCGTATACCTGTGCGGCCTGGTGCTGGGCAACAGGCCGATCCGTAGCCGCCATGGCATCCTGCATATGCTCGACGGCATGGCCTGGCTGTCCCAGATCGGCATGTTCCTGGTGCTGGGGTTGCTGGTCACGCCGCACGACCTGCTGCCCATCGCCCTGCCAGCACTGGGCCTGGCGCTGTGGATGATCCTGGTGGCGCGGCCACTGTCGGTGGTTGCTGCCCTGCTGCCGTTCAAGGCTTTCCACGGCCGTGAAAAGGGCTTCATTTCGTGGGTCGGCCTGCGCGGTGCGGTACCGATCATTCTGGCGGTGTTCCCGCTGATGGCGGGCCTGCCAGACGCCCAACTGTTCTTCAACCTGGCCTTCTTCATCGTACTGGTATCGCTGCTGGTGCAAGGCACCAGCCTGCCGTGGATGGCCAAGCTGTTGAAGGTGACGGTACCGCCAGACCCGGCGCCGATCTCCCGTTCCGCCCTTGAGGTGCACATCACCAGCGAGTGGGAAATGTTCGTCTACCGTCTGGGCGCAGAAAAATGGTGCATCGGTGCCGCCCTGCGCGAACTGAAAATGCCCGAAGGCACGCGGATTGCCGCGCTGTTCCGTGGCGAGCAACTGCTGCACCCGTCGGGCAGCACCGTGCTGGAAGTTGGCGACATGCTCTGCGTGATCGGCCACGAGCACAACCTGCCTGCCTTGGGCAAACTGTTCAGCCAGGCGCCGCAACGTGGCCTGGACCTGCGTTTCTTCGGCGACTTCGTGCTCGAAGGCGATGCCGAACTGGGTGCAGTGGCGGCGTTGTACGGCCTGAAACTCGATGGCCTCGACGCGAAAATGCCGCTGGCGCAGTTCATCCGACAGAAGGTCGGAGGCGCTCCAGTAGTAGGGGACCAGGTCGAATGGCATGGCACGATCTGGACCGTGGCAACCATGGACGGGAACAAGATCCAGAAAGTAGGCGTCAGATTCCCCGAAGGAACGCGACCCGGACCAGGATTGTTCCTCTAAACTTCGTTTCAGCCGGATCCACAAGTAGCCTGCCTATGTCCCTGCGCGTGTACCTTCGCACAGCCCTGCTCGGGTTGTGCCTGTCCCTTTCTTTTGCGGCTACCGCGGCAGAAGCCCCGACCACCGCCAGCATCCAGAACAGCCTCGACAAGATCGCCGAGCGCAAGCTGCCCGAGGCAGACCAGAAGGCGCTGCAGCAGGTGCTCGAACAAACGTTGAGCCTGCTTGCTGCCAAGGAAGATAGCGAGAAGAAGCTTGCTGCACTGAAGCAGCAACTGAGCAGTGCCCCCAAAGAGACCAGTGACAGCCAGAAGGAGTTGGCCAGGCTCAAGGAAACCAAGGCACAACCGGTGGCCCAGCGCTACGCCAACCTCACCGTGCCACAGCTTGAACAGATGCTCAGCGAACGCAACACGCAGCAGGGCGAACTGCAAAAGGCGCTGTCTGAAGCCAACAGCCTGATCATCAACTCGCAAACCCGCCCCGAGCGCGCCCAGGCCGAGATCAGCAGCAGCCAGACCCGCACCCAGCAGATCAACAGCATCCTCAAAACCGGCAAGGACGGCGGCAAATCCATCAATGCCGACCAACGCAACCAGCTCAACGCCGAGCTGGCCTCGCTCAACGCGTTGACCCTGCTGCGCCGCCAGGAGCTGGCCGGCAACAGCGTGCTGCAAGACCTCGGCAATGCGCGTCATGACCTGCTGGTCGAGCGTGCTGCGCGCCTGGAGCAGGAAATCCAGGACCTGCAGACGCTGATCAACGACAAACGCCTGGCCCAGTCCCAGGAAGCCGTCACCCAGCAGTCGATCGAGGCTCAGAAGGCCGGCGGCAGCAGCCTGCTGGCCACTGAGAGCGCGATCAACCTCAAGCTTTCCGACTACCTGCTCAAAAGCACCGATCGCCTCAACGAATTGACCCAGCAGAACCTGCGCACCAAGCAGCAGCTCGACAGCCTGACCCAGGCCGACCAGGCGCTTGACGAGCAGATCAACGTGCTCAAGGGAAGCCTGCTACTGTCGAAGATCCTTTATAAGCAGAAACAGACCTTGCCGCACCTGAAGGTCGACCGCGACCTGGCCGACCAGATCGCCGACACCCGCCTGTACCAGTTCGAAGTCAACCAGCAACGCGAGCAGATGAGCAGCCCGGTCACCTATGTCGACAAGCTGCTGGCGGCGCAACCCCAGGAAGATGTGACCCCGCAACTGCGCAAAGCCCTGCTGGATGTAGCCATCACCCGCAGCGACCTGTTGGAGCGGCTGAACCGCGAGCTGTCGGCGCTGCTCAACGAATCGATCACCCTGCAACTCAACCAGAAGCAACTGCTGGGCACCGCGCAGAGCCTGCGTACCACCCTCGACGAGCAAATGTTCTGGATCCCCAGCAACAAGCCGCTGGACTGGGACTGGCTGCAATACGTGCCAGCGCGCCTGGCCGACCAGGTCGCCAACCTGCCGTGGGGCTCCAGCCTGAAAGAGCTGGCCGATGGCCTGAGCCAGCGCCCGTTGCTGTTCCTGCCGCTGCTACTGGTGATCGGCGCGCTGTTGTGGCGGCGCAAATACCTTTACCAACGGTTAGGCAAAGTGCACCAGGATATCGGCCACTTCCGCCGTGACAGCCAATGGCACACGCCCCAGGCAATTCTCATCAACATTCTGCTGGCGATGCCGGTCAGCCTTGGCCTGGCGCTGTGCAGCTACGCCCTGCAGATCGACGCCCGCGGGCAGAATGCCAACCTGGGCGCCGCACTCTGGCAGCTGGCCCAGGCCTGGTTGGTGTTCTACACCGCCTATCGTATTCTCGCTCCCGGTGGCGTGGCGGAAGTCCACTTTCGCTGGCACAAACCGCAGGTGGAGTTCCTGCGCGGCTGGGTTCGCCGCCTGGGCACCGTGGTGTTGGCACTGGTCGGCGTCGTAGCGGTGGCCGAGCACCAGCCTTCGGCACTGGCAGACGACGTATTGGGCATCGGCGTGGTGCTAACCTGCTATGCGCTGATGGCCTGGCTGCTCAGCCGCCTGCTGCTCAGCAGCCCGGCACACCGTGACACCTCGCTGTTCCGCAGGGCCGTGGGCGTAGCATTCACCGCCCTGCCCGTCGCCCTGTTCGTCGCCGTGTGCTTCGGCTACTACTACACCGCACTGAAGCTCACCGACCGTCTGATCTATACCCTGTACCTGCTGCTGTTCTGGCTGGTGATCGAGGCCGCCTTCGTGCGCGGCCTGTCGGTAGCGGCACGACGCCTGGCCTACCAGCGTGCGTTGAGCAAGCGTGCGGCGGCCAAGGAAGGGCTGGATGGCGAAGTCATCACCGAAGAGCCAACGCTGGATATCGAACAGGTCAACCAGCAGTCGCTGCGCCTGATCCGCCTGGCCCTGCTCGGCGGCTTCATCGCCGGCCTGTACTGGGTATGGGCCGACCTGATCTCGGTGTTCGCCTACCTCAACAATTTCGTCCTCTACGAATACACCAGCGGCACCGGCGCCGCCGCCAGCATGGTACCGATCAGCCTCGGCGACCTGCTCGGCGCACTGGTGATCGTCGGCATCACCTTCGCCCTGGCCGGCAACTTGCCAGGCCTGCTGGAAGTACTGGTGCTGTCACGCCTGAACCTCGCCCAAGGCAGTGCCTACGCCACTACTACGTTGCTGTCGTACACCATCGTCGGCATCGGCATCGTCAGTACCCTGTCGACCCTGGGGGTGAGCTGGGACAAGCTGCAATGGCTGGTGGCTGCGCTGTCAGTAGGGCTGGGTTTCGGCATGCAGGAAATCTTCGCCAACTTCATCTCCGGCATCATGATCCTGTTCGAGCGCCCGGTACGGATTGGCGACACCATCACCATCGGCAACCTGTCGGGCACGGTAAGCAAGATCCGCATCCGTGCCACCACCATCACCGACTTCGACCGCAAGGACATCATCGTCCCCAACAAGACCTTCATCACTGGCCAACTGATCAACTGGTCGCTGACCGATACGGTCACCCGGGTGACACTGAAGCTGGGCATCGACTATGGCTCAGACCTCGAGCTGGTGCGCGACCTGCTGCTCAAGGGCGCGCATGAGAACCCACGCGTGCTCAAAGATCCGGAACCGATCGTGTACTTCCTCAACTTCGGCGAAAGCTCGCTGGACCACGAACTGCGCATGCACGTCCGTGACCTGGGCGACCGCAACCCGACGCTGGACGAGATCAACCGGTACATCAACCGCGAGTTCAAAGCCCACAACATCAAGATCTCGGTGCGCCAGGTAGAGGTATTCTTGATGGACGCGAAGGGCGGCAAGCAGCAGTTGATTCCGATGGAACAGCCGAAATCGGATGGCACTGCTTCGGCCTGAATAGGCTCGAATACTTTATTGTGTGCAAAATGGCTGCGAGGGCTTCGCCCTCGTTCGCGGGTAAACCCGCTCCTACACAGGGACCGCACTGCTTTCAGGCGCTGCATGTTCTTTGTAGGGGGCAGCCGCGAAGGGCCGCCAAGTGGCCCCATTGGCACCGATTCCAAGGAGCAGTCCCGTGAAAGCCCTCGACCAACTCACCTTCGACAACCGCTTCGCCCGTTTGGGCGATGCGTTCTCCACCCAGGTGCTGCCCGAACCCATTGCAGACCCGCGCCTGGTGGTAGCGAGCGAGTCGGCCATGGCTTTGCTTGACCTTGACCCCGCCCAGGCCGAACTGCCGGTGTTCGCCGAGCTGTTCAGCGGCCACAAACTGTGGGAAGAGGCCGATCCTCGGGCAATGGTTTATTCCGGCCACCAGTTCGGCTCGTACAACCCACGTCTGGGCGACGGCCGTGGCCTGCTGCTGGCCGAAGTGCTCAACGACGCTGGCGAACACTGGGACCTGCACCTCAAGGGCGCCGGCCAGACCCCCTACTCCCGTATGGGTGATGGGCGCGCTGTGCTGCGCTCGTCGATACGCGAGTTCCTCGCTTCCGAAGCCTTGCACGCCCTGGGCATCGCCACCAGCCGGGCGCTGTGCGTGATCGGTTCCAGTACCCCGGTGTGGCGCGAAACCCGTGAAAGCGCGGCCATGCTGACGCGTCTGGCGCAGAGCCATGTGCGTTTCGGCCATTTCGAGTACTTCTACTACACCAAGCAGCCCGAGCAGCAGCGCGTGTTGATCGACCACGTGCTCGAACAACACTATCCCGAATGCCGTGACGCCGAGCAGCCCTACCTGGCCATGTTCCGCACCATCGTCGAGCGCAATGCCGAACTGATCGCCCGCTGGCAGGCGTATGGCTTCTGCCACGGCGTGATGAACACCGACAACATGTCGATCCTCGGCATCACCTTCGACTTCGGCCCGTACGCGTTTCTGGACGACTTCGATGCCAACTTCATCTGCAACCACTCCGACGACCGTGGCCGCTACAGCTACGCCAACCAGGTGCCCATCGCCCACTGGAACCTCAGCGCGCTGGCCCAGGCACTGACCACCGTGATCGAAGTTGAGCCGCTGAAGGAAGCGTTGGGCCTGTTCCTGCCGCTGTACCAGGCCCATTACCTGGACCTGATGCGCCGGCGCCTGGGGCTGACCACGGCCGAAGATGACGACATGGGGCTGGTCGAGCGCCTGCTGCAGTGCATGCAACGCGGTGGCGTGGACTACAACCTGTTCTTCCGCAAACTGGGTGAGCAGCCGGTGGCTGAGGCACTGCAGGTAGTGCGTGATGACTTTATCGACCTGGCCGGTTTCGATGCCTGGGGCGCAGACTACCTGGCCCGTTGTGGGCGTGAACCCGGTAATGCCGAAGGCCGCCGTGAGCGTATGCATGCGGTGAATCCGCTGTACGTGCTGCGCAACTACCTGGCGCAGAACGCCATCGAAGCGGCCGAGGCGGGGGACTACAGTGAAGTTCGACGGCTGCACCAAGTCCTGGCCAGACCTTTTGAGGAGCAGCCCGGGATGCAGGCCTACGCCGAGCGACCGCCAGAGTGGGGCAAACACCTGGAAATCAGCTGCTCTTCCTGATTAGCACCGCTCCCACAAGGAAACCGTGAACCCAACACCGGAGATGAAATGACCGACCCACTAGTAATCCCCTGCCCCCACTGCAACGGCCTCAACCGCCTGCCCGCCGAGCGCCTGGGCGATGCGCCGAAATGCGGTCGCTGCAAAAAGGATGTGCTGTTGAGCATCCCCGTCGAACTGACTGAAGCCAGCTACGCCAGCCAGATCAAAGGCGACCTGCCGCTGCTGGTCGACATCTGGGCCGACTGGTGCGGCCCGTGCAAGTCATTCGCCCCCACCTTCGAAGAGGCCGCTCGGCAACTTGCTGGCCGCTGCCGCCTGGCCAAGCTCGACAGCGAAGCCAACCGTAACCTCGCAGGGCAACTAGGCATACGCTCGATCCCCAGCCTGCTGCTGTTCAAGAACGGCCGCGAAATTAGCCGCCAAGCCGGGGCGTTTCCACTCCAGTCATTGCTGGAGTGGCTGCGTAGCCACGGGGTTTAAGCGTTCTCTTCAAGCAGCGAATGCAACTCGACAAACTGCTGAGTCAGCTTGTGCCGCGGTTCCAGGTGAATCAGCGGCAGGCTGGCGTGGTGCGATTCGCGCATTTTCACCGAACTGCCCAAGTACACCGGCAGCACCGGCAACCCTTCGGCCAGCAGTTCGTCGAGCATCTGCTGTGGCAGGCTGGCACGTGACTGGAACTGGTTGACCACGATGCCTTCGACCATCAGGTCTTCGTTGTGGTCTTCCTTGAGGTCTTCGATCTCGGCCAACAGGCCATACAAGGCCTGGCGAGAGAAGCTGTCGCAGTCAAAGGGGATCAGCACGCGATCAGCAGCGATCAGCGCAGAAACTGCGTAGAAGTTCAGTGCCGGCGGGGTATCGATATAGATCCGCTCGTAATCCTCGTCCAGTGCGTCGAGCAGCTTACGCAGCTTGTTGATCTTGTGCTTGGCCTCCAGCTTCGGCTGCAGGTCGGCCAGCTCGGCAGTGGCGGTGACCACGTGCAGGTTGTCGAACGGCGTTTCATAGATATCGACCTTGTTCTTCTTGCTGAACGGCCCGCTGGAAAGGCTTTGCTTGAAGAAATCGGCAATGCCCATGGGGATGTCCTCGCCGGTCAGGCCGGTGAGGTATTGGGTCGAGTTCGCCTGGGCATCCAGGTCGATCAACAAGGTCCGGTAACCTTCATTGGCACTGACCGCCGCCAGGTTGCAGGCAATGCTCGACTTGCCTACGCCACCTTTTTGATTGAACACCACGCGCCGCATGCTTGACCTCCGTGTATCAACGAATGCCCGAGTATGTGGCGGCATGGGGGCAATGACCAGTGCCATTTGACCGGCATCACGCCTGACCGACCACCTGTCCTGTCAACAACTCGGTAAATGCCTTGGCCATCACCGAATGACCGCGCTCGCGCTGCACCAGCCACACCGCCGTCATCGCCTCTTCATCGAGCAAGGTACGGTACACCACCCCTTCTATGCGCATGCGCTGGAACGAAGCCGGCAACACCGACACCCCCAGCCCCGCCGAGACCAGACCGATGATGGTCATCGCTTCACCTGCCTCTTGCGCAAAATGGGGGCTGAAACCCGCATGCCGCGCCAGGCTCAGCAATTGTGCATGCAAACCGCTGCCATAACTGCGCGGGAAGAACACGAAGGGCTCAGGGGCCAACGCCGCCATGTAGACGCCTTGCTCAGTGCCTTCGGCCAGCGGATGCGAGGCATTGATCACCGCCACCAACGGTTCTCGGAACAACTCGGTGGCCACTAACCCCTCCGGCAGCGGCATCGGCCGCATCAACCCCACCTCGATGGACTCGTCGAATACCCCTTCGGCAACGTCACGGCTGCTCATTTCCTTGAGGTTCAAGTGCACCGCCGGAAAGCGCTGACGGAAGGCATGAATGGCCTTGGGGATTTTCGAGGTGAACGGGGCCGAGGAGGTGAAACCGATTTTCATCTCCCCCAGCTCGCCCAACTGCGCACGCCGGGCTACATCCGCAGCCTTCTCAACCTGCGCCAATACCTGGCGCGCTTCCTCGAGGAACAATCGACCGGCCTCGCTCAGTTCGACACGACGGTTGGTACGCTCGAACAGCCGGGCCCCTAGCTCCTGCTCCAGAGCCTGGATCTGCTGGCTCAAGGGCGGCTGGGAAATACCCAACTGCTGGGCGGCGCGGCCAAAGTGCAGCTCTTCGGCCACAGCAATGAAGTAACGCAGATGACGCAGTTCCATGATCCGCTCCAAATAAGTCGCCAGACGTCTCAAATAGGTCGAACAATATATTGGATCTAATCGTTAGGCAGCTATATGCTTTTTTCATTGCGCCAGAGGTACCCTCCCGTGAAAACTGCAGTAGCCCCCCTCCTCCTTGAGCCAAAGCCTGCCATCCTGAGCGAAATGTGGATCGAAAAAGGCACACCCGCCTTCATGAAAACCGTGCTGGCCTTGTTCAGCGGCGGGTTCGCCACCTTCGCCTTGCTGTACTGCGTACAGCCGATGATGCCTCTGCTATCCAGTGAGTTTGCCATCAACGCGGCACAGAGCAGCCTGGTGCTGTCGGTGTCCACCGCCATGCTGGCGTTCGGCCTGCTGATCACCGGCCCCATTTCTGACCGCATCGGACGCAAGCCCGTGATGGTGTTCGCGCTGGTCTGCGCCGCCCTGTCCACCTTGGCCAGCGCCGTAATGCCCAGCTGGGAGCTGGTACTGGCCACCCGCGCCTTGGTCGGCCTGTCGCTGAGCGGCCTGGCAGCAGTGGCGATGACCTACCTGAGCGAAGAGATCCACCCGCAGCACATTGGCCTGGCCATGGGCCTGTACATCGGCGGCAACGCGATTGGCGGCATGAGCGGGCGGCTCATCACGGGCGTATTGATCGACTTCGTCAGCTGGCACACGGCGATGCTGACCATTGGCGGCCTGGCCCTGGTGGCTGCGCTGGTGTTCTGGAAGGTGCTGCCGGAGTCACGCAATTTTCGCGCACAGACGATGAACCCGCGCAGCCTGCTGGACGGTTTTGTCATGCACTTCAAGGACGCCGGCCTGCCCTGGCTGTTCCTTGAAGCCTTTCTGCTGATGGGCGCCTTCGTCACCTTGTTCAACTACATCGGCTACCGCCTGCTGGCCGAGCCCTACCACATGAACCAGGCACTGGTCGGCTTGCTGTCGGTGGTCTACCTGTCAGGCATCTACAGTTCGGCACAGGTCGGCGCCCTGGCGGACAAACTGGGCCGGCGCAAGGTGTTCTGGGCCAGCATCGTGGTAATGGCGAGTGGCTTGCTGATGACACTGGCCAGTCCACTGGTGATGGTGATCGTGGGCATGCTGGTGTTCACCTTCGGCTTCTTTGGTGCGCACTCGGTGGCCAGCAGCTGGATCGGCCGCCGAGCGCTGAAGGCCAAGGGACAGGCGTCGTCGCTATACCTGTTCTGCTACTACGCCGGCTCCAGCGTGGCCGGTACGGCGGGCGGAGTGTTCTGGCACCAGTGGGGCTGGAACGGGATCGGGCTGTTCATTGGCAGCTTGCTGGCGGCGGCATTGCTGGTGGCGTTGCACTTGAGCAAGCTACCACCCAAAACGGTGTGATGCATTCGTGGGCACGCCCGCGCCCACAACCTGCGGGAGCGGGCGTGCCCACGAAGAGGCCATCAGATCAGTTGATGATCTCGACAATATCCACATCCACTTCCCGGCTCATCAGGTGCTTTTCCACCTCACCGGTCAGCTTCACCTTGGTCTTGTCGTTGAACGGCGTCGGCGGCAGGTCCTCATCGTCGATCTCGACAGTGATGGTGCCGGTGTTGTCCTTGAACTCGTACTTGTCGTCGTTGTTGATCTTCTTGGTCACGAACCCCTGCAGTACAACCGGGGTGTCATCGGCAGCGTCATTGGCGGCGGCAACAGTGGTTACCGACTGGGCGCCAGGGCCGGTGTAGCCAGCGGCAAATGCGCCAGTGCTGAACAAGGGAGCGAAGATGAGGGCGAGATAACGGATTTTCATGATAATCGGGTCCTGTTTCGGTTTCGATGGGACCAGATTAGCGACGATCGCTGAATTCAAACTTAACGTACAAAAAACCCGGCATCGAAGCCGGGTTTACTGTGCAGTGCATCAAGTCACTGGTGGTACTGCGCCGACAGTTCGTGCACGGCGTTGATGAATGCACCCGCATGTTCCGGGTCAACTTCCGGCGTGATGCCGTGGCCGAGGTTGAATACATGGCCGGTGCCGTGGCCATAGCTGGCCAGGATGCGCGCCACCTCCTTGCGAATGGCTTCAGGCTTGGCGTACAGCACGGTCGGGTCCATGTTGCCTTGCAGCGCCACCTTGTCACCCACACGGCGACGGGCGTCGCCGATCTCGCAGGTCCAGTCCAGGCCCAGCGCGTCGGCACCGGCTTCGGCAATGCTTTCCAGCCACAAGCCACCGTTCTTGGTGAACAGGATCACCGGCACCTTGCGCCCCTCATGCTCGCGGATCAGGCCGCTGACGATCTTGCGCATGTAGGCCAGTGAGAACTCCTGGTAGGCCGCCGCCGACAGGTTGCCGCCCCAGGTGTCGAAGATCTGTACGGCCTGGGCGCCGGCCAGGATCTGGCCGTTCAGGTAGCTGGTGACCGACTGGGCCAGCTTGTCCAGCAGCAGGTGCAGGGCTTGCGGGTTGTCGTAGGCCATGGCCTTGGTCTTGCGGAAGTCTTTCGACGAGCCGCCTTCGACCATGTAAGTGGCCAGGGTCCACGGGCTGCCGGAGAAGCCGATCAGCGGCACACGACCATTGAGCTCACGGCGAATGGTGCTGACCGCGTCCATCACGTAGCCAAGGTCTTTCTGTGGGTCCGGGACTGGCAGCGCTTCGATGTCGGCGGGGGTGCTGATGACCTTCTTGAAACGCGGACCTTCGCCGGTTTCGAAGTACAGGCCCAGGCCCATGGCATCGGGAATGGTGAGGATGTCCGAGAACAGGATCGCCGCGTCCAGCGGGTAGCGGTCCAGCGGCTGCAGGGTGACCTCGCAGGCGAACTGCGGGTTCATGCACAGGCTCATGAAGTCACCGGCCTTGGCGCGGCTGGCGCGGTACTCCGGCAGGTAGCGGCCGGCCTGGCGCATCATCCACACCGGGGTGACGTCTACGGGTTGCTTGAGCAGAGCACGCAGGAAACGATCGTTCTTCAGGGCAGTCATGTCGGCATCCGGAAAAATAGTGCGGGCATTTTCTCAGACACCAGCGCAAAAGGCACGGCCATGGCCATGTGTTTTGTCTATTGGATGCCACAGATCAAGCGTTTTTGTATACAAAAGCTTCGCGGGCATGCCCGCTCCCACAGGTTCTGCGCTTAAACCTGCGGGAGCGGGCATGCCCGCGAATAGGTCGCCAATCAGACTTCGAGGTAGTCGAGGATACCCTCGGCGGCCGTACGCCCTTCGAAGATCGCAGTCACCACCAGGTCCGAACCGCGCACCATGTCGCCACCGGCAAACACCTTCGGGTTGCTGGTCTGGTGCTTGAACTGGCCCTTCTCCGGGGCAACCACACGGCCCTGGCTGTCCAGCTGAATACCATGCTGCTCAAACCACGGCGCGGGGCTCGGGCGGAAGCCGAAAGCGATCACCACCGCATCTGCCGGCAGGATCTCTTCGGAGCCCGGAATGGGCTCAGGGCTGCGGCGGCCACGGGCATCAGGCTCGCCCAGGCGGGTCTCGACCACTTTGACGCCTTCGACCCTGTCCTCACCCACAATGGCAATGGGTTGGCGGTTGTAGAGGAACTTCACGCCCTCTTCCTTGGCGTTCTTCACCTCTTTGCGCGAACCCGGCATGTTGGCTTCGTCACGACGATAAGCACAGGTCACCGCCTTGGCGCCCTGACGGATCGAGGTACGGTTGCAGTCCATCGCGGTGTCACCACCGCCCAGCACCACCACTTTCTTGCCCTGCATGTCGACGAAGTCTTCCGGCGACTTCTCGAAGCCCAGGTTGCGGTTGACGTTGGCGATCAGGAAGTCCAGTGCGTCATGCACGCCCGGCAGGTCCTCGCCCGGGAAGCCGCCCTTCATGTAGGTGTAGGTACCCATGCCCATGAACACTGCATCGTACTCGGCGAGCAGCTGTTCCATGGTCACGTCCTTGCCCACCTCGGTGTTCAGGCGGAACTCGATACCCATGCCGGTGAAGACTTCGCGGCGGTTGCTGAGCACGGTCTTTTCCAGCTTGAACTCGGGGATACCAAAGGTCAGCAGGCCGCCGATTTCCGGGTTCTTGTCGAACACCACCGGGGTTACCCCAGCGCGCACCAGCACGTCGGCGCAGCCCAGGCCCGCCGGGCCGGCGCCGATGATGGCGACGCGTTTGCCGGTTGGCTTGACCTTGGACATGTCCGGACGCCAGCCCATGGCGAAGGCGGTGTCGGTGATGTACTTCTCCACCGAGCCGATGGTCACCGCGCCGAAGCCGTCGTTCAGGGTACAGGCCCCTTCGCACAGGCGGTCTTGCGGGCAAACACGGCCGCATACTTCCGGCAGGGTGTTGGTCTGGTGCGACAGCTCCGCCGCGGCCAGGATGTTGCCTTCGGAGACCAGCTTCAACCAGTTGGGGATGAAGTTGTGTACCGGGCACTTCCACTCGCAATACGGATTACCGCAGCCCAGGCAGCGGTGCGCCTGCTCTACGGACTGCTGCGGCTTGAACGGTTCGTAGATTTCCACGAACTCCTTCTTGCGCTGGCGCAGCAGCTTTTTTTTCGGGTCCTTTCGGCCCACTTCGATGAACTGGAAGTCGTTGTTCAGACGTTCAGCCATTTTTCAAAACCTCTTTACAGCAGCTGCAAGCTACAAGCTGCAAGCCGCAAGACGATCACTTAAGCCGGGCAAACCTCGAACTGCCATTTACTTGCAGCTCGGGGCTTGCCACTTGCAGCTGTTTTTACTGCGGGTTGGCACGGGTGCTGGACAGCAGTTGCTTCAGGTTGGCTGCCTTCGGCTTGACCAGCCAGAAGCGCCGCACGTAGTCGTCCAGGTTCTCCGAGAGCTCACGCCCCCACTCGCTGCCGGTCTCATCCACATACTCGGCAAGGACACGCGCCAGGTGGCTACGGTAGGCCTCCATCGCTTCGCCACTGATACGCTGGATTTCCACCAGCTCGTGGTTGAGCTTGTCGACGAAGCTATTGTCCATGTCGAGCACGTAGGCAAAGCCGCCAGTCATGCCAGAACCGAAGTTGTAACCGGTCTTGCCCAGAATGCAGACAAAGCCACCGGTCATGTATTCACAGCAGTGATCGCCAGTGCCCTCGACAACAGCATGGGCGCCGGAGTTACGAACAGCGAAGCGCTCGCCCGCAGTACCTGCGGCAAACAACTTGCCGCCAGTGGCACCGTACAGGCAGGTGTTGCCGACGATGGCGCTGTGCTGGGTTTCGAACGGGCTGCCGGCTGGCGGCACGATGGTGACCTTGCCACCGGTCATGCCTTTGCCGACGTAATCGTTGGCGTCGCCTTCCAGGTGCAGGTTCAGTCCACCGGCGTTCCACACGCCAAAGCTCTGGCCCGCAGTACCCTTGAAGCGGAAGGTGATCGGCGCCGCGGCCATGCCCTGGTTGCCGTGCAGACGGGCGATTTCGCCCGACACACGCGCACCAATGGAGCGGTCGCAGTTGCAGATGTCGAGGCTGAACTCGCCGCCCGCCTGGTCGCGGATGGCCGGCATGGCCATATCAACCATCTTCTCGGCCAACTCGCCCAGGTCGAACGGCGGGTTCTTGTCGACCTCGCAGAACTGCGGTTTGTCCGCCGGAATGTGCGAACTGCCCAGCAGCGGCGACAGGTCGAGGTACTGCTGGCGTTCGGTGTCACCTGGCAGCACATCGAGCAGGTCGGTACGGCCGATCAGCTCGCCAAGGGTGCGCACGCCCAGCTTGGCCAACCACTCGCGGGTTTCTTCGGCGACGAAGGTGAAGAAGTTGATCACCATGTCGACGGTGCCGATGTAGTGGTCCTTGCGCAGCTTGTCGTTCTGGGTGGCCACGCCGGTGGCGCAGTTGTTCAGGTGGCAGATGCGCAGGTACTTGCAGCCCAGGGCAATCATTGGCGCGGTACCAAAGCCGAAGCTTTCGGCACCGAGGATGGCCGCCTTGATCACGTCCAGGCCGGTTTTCAGGCCGCCGTCGGTCTGCACACGCACCTTGCCGCGCAGGTCGTTGCCGCGCAGGGTCTGGTGGGTTTCCGCCAGGCCCAGCTCCCAAGGGGCGCCGGCATACTTGATCGAGGTCAGCGGCGAAGCACCGGTACCACCGTCGTAACCGGAGATGGTAATCAGGTCGGCATAGGCCTTGGCCACACCAGCGGCGATGGTGCCCACGCCCGCTTCGGCTACCAGCTTGACCGATACCAGCGCCTGCGGGTTGACCTGTTTGAGGTCGTAGATTAGCTGGGCCAGATCTTCGATCGAGTAGATGTCGTGGTGTGGAGGTGGCGAGATCAGGGTCACGCCCGGCACCGCATAACGCAGCTTGGCGATCAGGCCGTTGACCTTTCCGCCCGGCAACTGGCCGCCCTCACCGGGCTTGGCGCCCTGGGCAACCTTGATCTGCAGCACTTCGGCGTTGACCAGGTACTCCGGAGTCACACCAAAACGGCCGGTGGCCACCTGCTTGATCTTCGAACTCTTGATGGTGCCATAGCGCGCCGGGTCTTCGCCGCCTTCACCAGAGTTGGAGCGGGCGCCCAGGCGGTTCATGGCCTCGGCCAGCGCTTCGTGAGCTTCCGGCGACAGTGCACCCAGCGAGATCCCCGCCGAGTCAAAGCGCTTGAGAATCGCCTCCAGCGGCTCGATCTGCTCCAGCGCCAGCGGCTGGTCGGCCACCTTCACTTTGAGCAAGTCACGGATCATCGACACCGGGCGCTGGTCCACCAGCGTGGTGTATTCCTTGAACTTGGCGTAGTCGCCCTGCTGCACGGCCGCTTGCAGGGTGTTGACCACGTCCGGGTTGTAGGCGTGGTATTCGCCACCGTGGACGAACTTCAGCAGGCCACCTTGCTGGATCGGCTTGCGCGCGCTCCAGGCTTCGGCCGCCAGCAGCTTCTGGTCGTTTTCCAGGTCTTCGAAGCGCGCACCCTTGATGCGGCTGGACACGCCCTTGAAGCTCAGGCCCACCACTTCCTCGGCCAGGCCGATGGCTTCGAACAGCTGTGCACCGCGGTACGAGGCGATGGTGGAGATCCCCATCTTCGACAGGATCTTCAGCAGGCCCTTGGAAATACCCTTGCGGTAGTACTTGAACACTTCGTCCAGGTCGCCCAGCACTTCGCCGGTACGGATCAGGTCAGCCAGTACTTCATACGCCAGGTACGGGTAAACGGCCGAGGCACCGAAGCCCAGCAGCACGGCGAAGTGATGCGGATCACGGGCGGTAGCGGTTTCCACCAGGATGTTGCTGTCGCAACGCAGCCCCTGTTCGGTCAGGCGGTGGTGCACGGCACCAACGGCCAGCGACGCGTGCACCGGCAGCTTGCCCGGGGCGATATAACGGTCGCTCAGCACCAGCTGGGTCTTGCCCCCACGCACAGCTTCTTCGGCCTGGTCGGCAATGTTGCGGATGGCCGCTTCCAGGCCGACGCTCTGCTCATAGTTGAGGTCGATCAGCTGGCGGTCGAAGCCTTCGCGCTCCAGGTTCATCAGCGAACGCCACTTGGCAGGTGAGATGACCGGCGAGCTGAGGATTACCCGCGAAGCGTGCTCCGGGGACTCCTGGAAGATGTTGCGCTCGGCACCCAGGCAAATTTCCAGCGACATCACGATCGCTTCGCGCAGCGGGTCGATCGGCGGGTTGGTCACCTGAGCGAACTGCTGGCGGAAGAAATCGTACGGCGAACGCACGCGCTGCGACAGCACGGCCATCGGCGTGTCGTCACCCATCGAACCAACGGCTTCCTGGCCCTGCTCACCCAATGGGCGCAGTACCTGGTCACGCTCTTCGAAGGTAACCTGGAACATCTTCATGTATTGCTTGAGCTGGTCAGCGTCGTAGCTGGCCACGCCCTGGTCGTCGGTCAGCGTCGCCTGGATACGCGTAGCGTGCTGACGCAACCAGCGCTTGTATGGGTGCCGCGACTTCAGGCGGTTGTCGATGGCGTCGGTGTCGAGAATCTGGCCGGTTTCGGTGTCCACGGCAAGGATCTGGCCCGGGCCGACACGGCCCTTGGCCAGCACTTCCTCAGGCTGATAGCCCCATACGCCGATTTCCGAGGCGATGGTGATGTAGCCATTGGTGGTGGTCACCCAGCGCGCCGGGCGCAGACCGTTACGGTCGAGCAGGCACACCGCGTGGCGGCCTTCGGTCATGACGATACCGGCCGGACCATCCCACGGCTCCATGTGCATGGAGTTGTATTCGTAGAAGGCGCGCAGGTCGGCGTCCATGGTCTCGACGTTCTGCCATGCTGGCGGTACCAGCATGCGCACGCCGCGGAACAGGTCGATGCCACCGGTAACCATCAGCTCCAGCATGTTGTCCATGCTCGACGAGTCGGAACCGACGCGGTTGACCAGCGGGCCGAGCTCTTCGAGGTCGGGGATCTGGTCGTTGGCGAACTTGGTGCGACGAGCCACGGCCCAGTTACGGTTGCCGGTGATGGTGTTGATCTCGCCGTTGTGGGCGAGGAAGCGGAACGGCTGCGCCAGCGGCCATTTTGGCAGGGTGTTGGTGGAGAAGCGCTGGTGGAACACGCAGATCGCGGTTTGCAGGCGCTCGTCACCCAGGTCTGGATAAAACGCCGCGAGATCACGCGGCATCATCAGGCCTTTGTAGATGATGGTCTTGTGCGAGAAGCTGCAGATGTAGTGGTCGGCGTCGTGGGCATTGGCCACCGACGAACGACGACGGGCACTGAACAGCTTGATGGCGAACTCCTGGTCACTCAGGCCTTCACCGCCAATGAACACCTGCTCGATCTGCGGCAGGCGCTCCAGGGCCAGGCGGCCGAGTACACTAGTGTCGATCGGCACCTTGCGCCAACCGACCAGTTTCAGGCCGGCGGCGAGGATCTCGCGGTCCATGTTGGCGCGGGCAGCTTCGGCTTTGACCGGGTCCTGGTTGAAGAACACCATGCCGACGGCGTACTGCTTGGGCAGCTCGACAGCGAAGTGCTCCTGGGCCACCGCTCGCAGGAATTGATCGGGCTTCTGCATGAGCAGACCGCAACCGTCACCGGTCTTGCCGTCGGCATTGATGCCGCCGCGGTGGGTCATGCACGTCAACGCCTGCATGGCAGTTTGCAGAAGGTGGTGGCTCGGCACGCCCGTCATATGGGCGATCAGGCCAAAACCACAGTTGTCCTTGAATTCTTCGGGATGGTACAGACCTGTTTTCATAGACACATTCTCACCAGGTTCACCTCTCAACGGAGGTAAATCTCTTTTTTTAACAACCACTTACCATCCACGCCGATCAAACGCCAGCTTTTTTGCGGTGGCCATGGAAAACCATTGTTGCACAGCGACAGCGATGCCCACAAATTTTCATGTCTCAGCATTGAAAATTTATGTCGCAATTTTGAATGTTTTTGCGCCATTCGCCGTGATAGCGGCTTGACTCGAGTCTGAAGCGTTTCAGCCATGACTGCAACTAGAGGCTTGTGGCCGGCAGTCCGGGACAGAAAAGCCTGCCGCGCTCAGGCGCAGCAGGCTAGTCGAAAGCTAGAATTCGCTTAGCTACTGGGCGGCGGGGTGATGCCGCCCGGAAGGTATCAGCGGGCCGCGGCCAGCTCTTGTTGGACGCTGGCGACGGTACGTGGCCAAGGTTTACCAGCCTGGACCTTCGCTGGCAAGTTCTTGATTGCCGCAACCGCTGCGTCACGGTTGGCGAAACTGCCGTAAGTCACGACGTACAGGGGCTTGCCCTGCAGGGTTTTCTTGAAGTAGCGATAGTCGCCACCCTGGGCCTTGACGTAAGCCTGGGCCGACGCTTCGGAGCTGGTTCCGAGGATCTGCACCACATAGTTGCCAGGCTTCTGCCCGACATACCAGCCACCATTACCAGCGCTAGCGGCGGCTGGTTTTTCGGCAGCTTTGGGGGCCGGCTTGGCCACGGCGACCTGGGTCGGCGCTGGTGCTGGCCTTACAGGTGCAACCGGCTTGACGGGCTGGGTTGCGACAGGTTTCGGCGCAGGCGCAACCGACTGGGCAGGCGCCGGGCCAGCCGGCACACCTTGTGGCGGGGCGATGGTGGTCACGGTAGGTGGCGGGTTGCCAGGCTGCAGCGCGGTGTCGCCAGCCGGGCTTCCCTCTTCACCCTCGCCCATGCCTGCGGCTTGGGCCAGCGGTTCGCGCATCACCGGCTGCGACTGGCCAACCAGAGGCAGCGGCATTGGCTGGGAAGAGCCAGAGAACTCGATGGCAGCGCCCTGCTTGCCATCGCCCAGCGGCAACTGGGCTTGGGCGGCCGGCGCTTCGGCAGGGGCCTTGTCGCCTTTCTTGGGCATCAATACCGCGGCCGCAACGGCAACCACGACCACAGCGGACAACGCGAGTACATGTTTTGTAGGCATCTTGAACCCCATGGTTGGTCGCTTGGCCGTCGAGCGGCTGGCGATCATGGTTTCGATCAAAGTGTCACGGGCGACCTGATTGATGTTGCCAGGCCAGCCGTCGGAGTTTTCATGGATATCGGCGATCTGTTCACGGCTGAACACCTCGATGCCCCGGCCTGCCCCTTCCAGGCGCTGCTCCAGATACTCGCGGGTTTCTTCTTCACTGTAGGGCGCAAGCTCGATGATGTGGAACCGCTCTTCCTCGACATTGAGCTCGTCCAGCCCGGCAATCAGCGATGGCTCACCGAACAGAAACACGTGCGGACGCCCTTCAGGTACCCCCGCCGCCAATTCCAGCAACGCTTGGAGTGCAGACTCGTCGAGTTGTTCCGCATCGTCCACCAGCAAATACACTTCCTGCCCGGTCAGTGCCAGTTGCACCACCTTCGACAGGATCGCCTGCACCTCGGGCTGGGCGACACCCAACTCCTGCGCGACCTGCGCGAGCATACTGGAGGCATCGCTGGCGCTGCGGGCTGACACCACCACACTTTGCACAGCCTGCTTGTTGGTACTGGCCACCAGGGCCTGGCGCAGCAGCGACTTGCCGCTGCCCAATGGGCCACTGACCACCAGCATCAACTGGCTATAGCGCGCCAGGTGGTGCAGTTGGCCAAGCACGGGCTTGCGCTGGGCCGGGAAGAACTTGAAGCCAGGTACGCGGGGCGCGAACGGATCATGGCTCAACTGGTAATGGTCGAGAAAGGCCTCATCGGCATGCAAACTTGTCATTGCGCTGTCACAACCTCAAAGCTGGGCCACGATCGCGCGGTAATCCGCCGACAGCGTGGCCTGGAGAATCTCTTTCGAATAGTCGTCGGTCACCACGGCCTCGCCCATCTGGCGCAGCAGCACCAGACGCAAACGGCCGTCGAGCACCTTCTTGTCGACCGCCATGTGCTCCATGAAATGCGCCGGGGTCATTTCCTGTGGTGGCACCACCGGCAAACCTGCGTCCTGCAACAGGCGGATCCCACGATCGCGCTCAGCCTGATCGATCCAGCCAAGGCGCATGGACATTTCCAGAGCCATCACTGTACCCGCCGCCACGGCTTCGCCGTGCAGCCACACGCCATAGCCCATATGGGTTTCGATAGCATGCCCAAAGGTATGCCCCAGGTTCAGCGTGGCCCGTACGCCAGACTCGCGCTCGTCGGCCCCCACCACTGCAGCCTTGGCCGCGCAAGAACGGCGGATGGCCTCGGTCAGGGCTGCCGAATCGAGGGCACGCAGTGCCTGCATATTGTCTTCGAGCCAGGCGAGGAACGGCTTGTCGCAAATCAGCCCGTACTTGATCACTTCAGCCAGGCCTGCAGACAGCTCGCGCGCTGGCAGGGTCTTGAGGCTGGTGGTATCGATCAGCACCGCATTGGGCTGATAGAAAGCACCGACCATGTTCTTGCCCAGCGGATGATTGATGCCGGTCTTGCCACCCACGGAAGAGTCGACCTGAGACAACAGGGTAGTCGGCACCTGGATGAAGTCGACGCCGCGCTGGTAGCAGGCGGCAGCGAAACCAGCCATGTCACCAATCACGCCCCCACCCAGAGCGACCACAGTCGTACGACGATCATGGCGGGCTGTCAGCAGGCCATCGAAGATCAGTTGCAATGTTTCCCAGTTCTTGTGGGCTTCACCATCGGGCAACACCACTGGCAGTACCGAGTAGGCACCGAGGGCCTTGCTCAGGCGTTCGAGATACAGCGGCGCGACGGTCTCGTTGGAAACGATGGCAACCTGCCGACCCGCGATGTGCGGTGCCAGCAGCTCGGGCTGGTCCAGCAGGCCTTCGCCAATGTAGATCGGGTAGCTACGCTCGCCCAGGTCGACCTTTAGTGTCTGCATGTATCCCCACAATGTACTTGGGCGCGGCGCCATCCGGCGACCTGCGCGGTAACGTTGAGCCTCGCCTCGGCGCTGGAAGCCGAGAATAGTCCCGGGTTAACGGGGCGGCAACTGCTGCAAGCGCTCGAGAATATCGATCACCACCATGCGTGGTGGCCGCTCGTCGGTTTCAACCACCAGGTCGGCGATCTCGCGGTAGAGCGGGTCACGGGTTTCCAGCAAGGTGCGCAAGGTCGCCTCGGGATTGGCCGTGCGCAGCAGCGGGCGATTGCGGTCGCGCGCAGTGCGACCGACTTGCTGCTCGACCGAAGCATGCAGGTAGATCACCCGGCCACCCTGATGCAGCGCCCGGCGGTTAGCCTCTCGCATCACCGCGCCACCGCCGGTGGCCAGAACCACACCGTCGAGCGCGCACAGCTCGGCGATCATCGCTTGCTCGCGATCACGGAAACCCGGCTCGCCTTCCTTGTCGAAAATCCACGGGATGTTTGCGCCGCATCGCAGTTCGATTTCCTTGTCGGAATCCTTGAACAGCAGGCGCAGCTCTTTGGCCAACAGGCGTCCGATGGTGCTTTTACCAGCGCCCATGGGCCCCACAAGTATCAAATTTCGCACAGAATCAACGACTCACAGCAATCGCCTGGTCACTCATGATACGCGGAGTCAGGAAGACCAGCAGCTCGGATTTTTTCTCTTGTAATGCATCGCGTCGAAACAGCCGCCCAACATACGGCAGATCGCCGAAAAATGGCACCTTGTCGACTACATTGTTTTGCGAAGTCGAGTAGACGCCACCGATCACGATCGTTTCGCCGTCAGCCACACGAACCTTGGCATTGACCTCGTTCTTGCGGATCGGCGGTACGTTGTTCAAGGCATTGACGTAATCCGGCTCGTCCTTGGTCACCCTGACGGTCATGATCACCTTGTTGTCCGGAGTGATCTGTGGCGTTACTTCCAGCGACAGCGAGGCTTCGCGAAACGATACCGAGGTAGCGCCGCTTTGGCTCGTTTCCTGGTAAGGCACCTCGGTACCCTTGAGGATCCTCGCCGTTTCCTTGTCAGCCGTGACCACCTTGGGCTGCGAAATGATTTCGCCGTTGCCGCTTTTTTCCATGGCACTGAGTTCCAGGTCCAGCAACACGTCACCGCGCAACAAACCAAGACCGATACTGCTGCCGGCACGCTCCAGGCCGAGGTCGACGAACAGTTCCTTGCCAGGCCGCAGCTTCTCGCCGTACAGCGGCCCACCCCAGCGTACCCCCAGGCTTTTCTCGTAATCGACGTTAGCCTCGACGATACGCGCCTCGATCGCTACCTGGCGCACCGGCACATCCAACTGCGCCACCAACTGGCGCAACTCGGCCAGGCGCTCAGCGGGCAGATACACCACCAGCGTATTGGTGCGCTCATCGACACTCAGGCTACCCGTGGGGATGCCGTCACCCTCCAGACTTGTCTGCAGCAACTGCGCCAAATCGGCGGCCTTGGCGTGGTGAATGGGCAGCAGCTCCCGACGCAGTGGCTGCAGGTGCCCATCCAGCACCTGACTCACACGGGCGTCTGCTGATTGCGTGGCAAACTCGGCTGCAGGCGCCACCAACAGCACATTGCCCTCCTGACGCCGGGACAGGCCCTTGCTGCGCAGCACCAGATCAAGCGCCTGATCCCACGGCACATCCTGCAAACGCAAAGTGACACTGCCTTGTACTGCATCACTGGCGACCAGGTTGACGCCGGCGTAGTCAGCCAGCACCTGCAGCACTGCTCGCACCTCAACATCCTGGAAGTTCAGCGACAGGGGCTCACCCTGATAAGGCGTCGCCGAAGCCAACGGGATCGACAACAGGGTTGCCAGCAGGTATTTCATCCATGTTCTCATTCGGGTCCGAGGCCTCCTTGCCCAGGCGCTTGGCGAGGGTGATGAACGCTGTGCGCTCGTGCCATACCCCCGCCATGAACAGCCGCTCACGCACTTCGACCTGGCGTTGGTCTATATGCATCACTACCCCCTGATCGCGCCCTACCCGGTCACCCGGACGCACGCGATAAAGCTTGCCAGCCGCCATCAGCAGTGCCTCGCGCGCCGTCCCGCGCGCCAGGCTGCCGACCATTTCCAGCTGCGCCAACGGCACGCCGACCAGACCGGCGCTGGCCACTCGCGCCGCAGCGGGAGCAAACGGATCCACTTCAGGTGCAGCCATTGCGGCCCTTGCCGGCAGGTGCGCCAGCATTGCAGGTGCCTTCATGGGCGTAGCCGCGTGATAGGCATCAACCCGCAACTGCAGACGCAACAACCCAGGCTGGCGATCAACGGCTGCCAGACTCATGTCACTGCTGCGCAGAACCCGTGCCTGGCCTAACCAGTCGTCCAGCCACAACCGCAAGGCCGGATAACGCCCTACCACTTGCACCACCAGCGGTACCTTGCTGAACCCGGCCTGTTGTTCGCCCTCACCTACATCGAGGCGCTCGACAAGCAAGCCATGCGCATGCCCCGACACTGCCAGCCGCTCAAGCAGGTCGCTCATGCTCTCCCCGGCAGCCAGATACCAGTACGCCTCTTGCAACCGCTGCTCGACAAGCACCACTAAAGCCTTCAGCCGCTCCAGTTCTGCCAACTGCGATGCACTGGCTGCCTGCAGCTGGCTCAGCTCGACATGCCTGGCATCCTCACGCGCCTGCTGCTGTAACAGTGGGGGCAGGCGTATCGCGCAGCCGAGGCCGAACAGCACAACAGCTACCAGCACTGGCGCCAACCGTCGGAAGCGGCCTGAGCGCTCGACCACCGCCAGCCAAGCGTGCATCTGTGCTGCACTCACGACCAAAACGCCGCAACGCGAGCGGTCAGCAAAAACTCATCGCCGTCCGGCAGGCTCTTGATGCGCTTGAGTTCCAGATCGAGCAAAACGTTCGAGCGGTTCAAATCGCGCATGAACTGCGCAACCACAGCACCGGACGCAGCCACCCCTGTCATTTGCAAGCGGCCACTATCAAGGCTCAGGTCTAGTAGCTGCACACCTTCAGGCAGCGCCCCTTCAAGGTCGGCGAACACACCGGCCAATACATCCTGATGGGCACGCAGGCCTTCCAAAGCCACCGCACGGGCAAGTAACGCTTCATGCTGTGCACGTACCTCGACCAGCGGCTGCAACTGCTCACCCAGTACGCCAAGGGTCGCTTGGCGCTGGGTATTGGCCAACACCTGCTGCTGCCCGCGTTGGCGGGCCAGCTGATCGACCAGCATCACCGCGCACAAAGCCAACAGTGCGCCAGCAACCAGCTGGCCTCGAAAGCGCCGCAGCGCCGCCTGACGCTGCCGTTCGCGCCAGGGCAGAAGGTTCAGCCGCATCATGGGCGCAACCCTCCCATGGCCAAGGCGCAGGCCAGAAGCATCGACCCATCGACATGTTCAAGCCCTGCCAGCCCAGGCAGGTACGTGCACGGCACATTCAGCCGGCTGCCAAGGCCTTGCAGCCAGCCCGGATTGATCGATGAGCTGCTGGCAACCCACAACCCCGCGGGCAGGCTCTGCCCGGCAAGCAAAGCCTGCAGGCGCTCTGGCCATTGCCCGCTCATGTCCGGGCCAGCCGTTTGCAGTTCAAAGCGCTGGTACGCCCTGCCCGGCTGCCAGTCATGAAGGGTCACGCTGCGGGCTTCGACACGCAGCAGTGCTGCTCCCTCAAGGCCGCCCCGTGGCAACATGCGGCACAAGGCAATGTTGTCGACCTCGACGGCTTCCAACTGCAAACCCGCCTCCTCGACGACGGCTTCGAGTGACGCCAGCGCACTCTGCCGACAGGCAGCAACCATCACCTCGGAACAATCTGGCTGGTCATGGGAAGCCCCCATGACCTGAAAGTCCAGGGCCAGGTCTTCCAGCGGGAACGGAAACAGCCGCTCTGCATCGGCTAGCAACTGCGCCTCCAACTGTGCCCCATCCTCCTCCACGGGCAGATGGCACAACTTGCAGATAACCTGACTCGCCGGCAGCGCCAGCGCCACCCGGCGTTGCCTGATGCCGCTGCGCCGATAAGCTCGCTGCAGCGCAGCCACCACCACTTCAGGCTTTGCGACCCAGTCATCGGCCAGCGGCGTCTGAAACAGCTCTTGTGCCGACCCCATTACACGGCAGCGCCGATTGCGCTGCTGCAGTTGCATTATCCGAACGGCGTCGGGCGTGATTTCCACCCCCACGAGTGAACCGGCATCCTTGCCGAAGCGTCCAAGCATGGCGACTCCTTTGCTGTCTGTTGCAGCTGCCAAGCGCAGCCACCTGTCGCAACCCCGCGGCAACACTGGGCCGGAGCTACTCATCGAGTCGACGGGTAGCCTGGCCGGTCACCCGGAGAGGCGAAAAATGCTTATAATGCCCAGCGTTTTTTGGTCCACCGGACCTGCGTGCAATCCACTCCCAACCTGGACACCGAAAAGCCTTGATACGTCTGCTGAAGTTCTTCTGGTGGTCTTCCGTCGCAGTCATCTGCGCGCTCGCACTCGGTGTGAGCGGTGCGTTTCTGTATCTTAGCCCCAGCCTGCCCTCGGTCGAGTCCCTCAGAAGCATCCAGTTGCAGATCCCCCTCAGGGTGTACAGCAGCGATGGCAAGCTGATTGCCGAATTCGGCGAAATGCGCCGCTCGCCGATCCGCTTCGCGGATATTCCCCCACAATTCATTCAGGCGCTGCTGTCAGCCGAGGACGACAATTTCCTCAACCATTACGGTGTCGACCCCGGCAGCCTGATGCGAGCCGCGACCCAACTGGTGAAAACCGGTCATATCCAGACCGGCGGTAGCACCATCACCATGCAGGTGGCGAAGAACTTCTTCCTCACCAGCGAGCGCAGCTTCTCACGCAAGACCAACGAAATCCTGCTGGCCCTGCAGATCGAGCGTGAGCTGACCAAGGACGAAATCCTTGAGCTGTACGTGAACAAGATCTACCTGGGCAACCGCGCCTACGGTATCGATGCAGCTGCACAGGTGTACTACGGCAAGTCCATCCGTGACGTGAGCCTGGCGCAGATGGCGATGATCGCGGGCCTGCCCAAGGCACCGTCACGCTTCAACCCGCTGGCCAACCCGGTGCGTGCCAAAGAGCGCCGCGACTGGATCCTCGGGCGCATGTACAAGCTGGGCAAGATCGACGAGGCCAGCTACCAGGCCGCCCTGGCCGAGCCGCTCAACGCCAGCTACCACGTGCCGACGCCTGAGGTGAATGCCCCGTACATCGCTGAAATGGCACGCGCGGAAATGGTCGGCCGCTACGGCAGCGACGCCTACACCGAAGGCTTCCGCGTCACGACCACCGTGCCTAGCGACATGCAGGAAATGGCCAACAAGGCCGTTCTCAAAGGGCTCTCCGATTACGACGAGCGCCACGGCTACCGTGGCCCTGAAGCACGTTTCCCGGGTCGCACCCAGGCAGCCTGGCTGAAGGAGCTGGGCAAGCAACGCACCCTTGGCGGCCTGGAGCCAGCCATTGTCACCCAGGTGGAACAAACCGGCCTCAAGGTGCAGACCCGTGACGGCCAAGAGGCGCAGGTTGCCTGGGAGACCATGAAATGGGCGCGTCCGTTCATCAACAACAACGCCCAGGGCCGCGCACCGCAATCGCCGGCCGATGTGGCCCAGGTCGGTGACCTGGTGCGCCTGCAACGCCTTGAAGATGGCACGTTGAAATTCAGCCAGGTGCCCGCTGCGCAAAGCGCCCTGGTCACCCTAGACCCGAACAACGGCGCCATCCGCGCCCTGGTTGGCGGTTTCTCGTTCGAGCAGAGTAACTACAACCGCGCCGTGCAGGCCAAGCGCCAACCGGGCTCAAGCTTCAAGCCATTCGTCTACAGCGCCGCGCTGGACAGCGGCTACACCGCTTCCAGCCTGGTCAACGATGCGCCGATCGTGTTCGTTGACGAGTCGGTAGATAAAGTGTGGCGACCGAAGAACGACAACAACACCTTCCTCGGCCCTATCCGCATGCGTGAGGCGCTGTACAAGTCGCGCAACCTGGTGTCGATCCGCCTGCTGCAAGCCATGGGCGTGGATCGCACCATCGACTACATCGCCAAGTTCGGCTTCAACAAACAGGATCTGCCGCGCAACCTGTCGCTGGCCCTGGGCACCGCTACCCTGACCCCGATGGAAATTGCCACCGGCTGGAGTACCTTTGCCAACGGTGGCTACAAGATCACCCCGTACCTGATCGACCGCATCGAAAGCCGCAGCGGCGAGACACTGTTCACCGCCAACCCGGCCCGCGTACCGCAAGGTGCCGAGGACCAGGCGGGCCTGGCCGCCCCCGAGCAGCCAATCAGCACTGCGGCCATGCCAGGCGAGGCACCTGCTGCCCTCAGCCAGGTGGCCGCCGCACCGCAAACGCCAGCAGTGGCCGAACAGATCATCGACGGGCGTACCACCTACATCCTCACCAGCATGCTGCAGGATGTGATCAAGCGCGGCACCGGCCGCCGGGCCCTGGCCTTGGGCCGCACCGACCTGGCGGGCAAGACGGGGACTACCAACGAATCCAAGGACGCCTGGTTCTCCGGTTACAACGCCGATTACGTGACTACCGTTTGGGTCGGCTTCGACCAGCCGGAAACCCTCGGCCGCCGCGAATATGGCGGGACTGCGGCACTGCCGATCTGGATGAGTTTCATGGGCGCGGCGCTCAAGGACAAGCCTGCGCATGCCCCGGCAGAGCCGGAAGGCATTCTCAGCTTGCGCGTCGACCCGGTCAGCGGTCGAGCAGCATCGCCGAGCACACCGAATGCCTACTTCGAGCTGTTCAAAGCCGAAGATTCACCGCCGTCGGTGGACGAACTGGGCAATGGCGTGGCACCGGGCAGCCCGCTGCCAGCCGATGAAGCGACGCCGATGGATCTGTTCTGAAACAGGGCGCCTGACTCAGGTTTTGCGTGGGCGCGTGAATCGAGCGCCGCGCAGGCGGCGCTCGATCTGATAGGCGCCGCAAGTGCCCTGACGAACACCCTGCAGCCCTGACACATTCCCAAGCCCCAATAAAAAGCCCCGGCTCATGCGAGCCGGGGCTTTTTAGTGTCGCTGCGGCAATCAGCCGTTGAACACTTCATCCACGCTGGTCAGCGGGTAATGCTTCGGATAAGGCAGGGTAGCCACGCCAGATTCGATGGCGGCCTTGGCCACAGCATCGGAAACGACGGTGATCAAGCGTGCATCCAGCGGCTTCGGAATGATGTACTCACGGCCGAACTCCAGGCCTTCAACACCATAGGCTTCGCAAACTTCCTTCGGCACTGGCAGCTTGGCCAGGTCTTTCAGGGCGATAGCGGCAGCGATCTTCATTTCTTCGTTGATACGCTTGGCGCGAACGTCCAGAGCACCACGGAAGATGAACGGGAAGCCCAGCACGTTGTTGACCTGGTTCGGGTAGTCGGAACGACCGGTCGCCATGATCACGTCGTTGCGAGTGGCATGCGCCAGCTCTGGGGAGATTTCCGGGTCCGGGTTCGAGCAGGCGAACACGATCGGGTTGGCGGCCATCGACTTCAGGCCTTCTGGGCTCAGCAGGTTCGGGCCAGACAGGCCTACGAACACGTCGGCACCGTCAAGGGCGTCGGCCAGGGTGCGCTTGTCGGTGGCGTGGGCGAACTGCGCCTTGTATTGGTTCAGGTCGTCACGGCCAGCGTGGATCACGCCACTACGGTCGATCATGAAGATGTTCTCGACCTTCGCACCCATGCTTACCAGCAGCTTCATGCAGGAGATGGCAGCAGCGCCGGCGCCCAGGCAGACGATCTTGGCGTCTTCCAGTTTCTTGCCGGCGATTTCCAGGGCGTTGATCATGCCAGCGGCAGTCACGATGGCAGTACCGTGCTGGTCATCGTGGAACACCGGAATGTCGCACTGTTCGATCAGGGTACGTTCGATTTCAAAGCACTCAGGTGCCTTGATGTCTTCAAGGTTGATGCCACCGAAGGTGATCGAAATGCGGCGAACGGTGTCGATGAACGCTTGCGGGCTTTCCGACTCGACTTCGATGTCGAACACATCGATACCGGCGAAACGCTTGAACAGAACACCCTTGCCTTCCATGACCGGCTTGGAAGCCAGTGGGCCAAGATCACCCAGACCGAGGATGGCAGTGCCATCGGAAATCACCGCAACCAGGTTGCCTTTGCCGGTGTATTTGTAAGCCAGCTCTGGATCACGGCCAATTTCGCGCACCGGCTCTGCAACACCTGGGCTGTAGGCCAGGGCGAGATCACGGGCGGTGGCAGTGGGCTTGGAGAGTTCAACGCTCAGTTTCCCCGGACGAGGTTGAGCGTGATATTCGAGAGCGGCGGTTTTCAGGTCTGACATGGTGGGCATTCCGCTATTTACTGTTCTGACGGACCGCCGAGGATACGCAAAGAGCCGGGGAGCCACAAGACTGGCCGGTCACTTGTGTCAAGGCCTTTAGCCTACGACTTTACGCTACAACCCACGGGGGCATACGACCTACAGTGTGTACAATCCTGCATAGAAATGTCTACATCTTTTAGCCTGAAGTACGCTCCAACATGCTCGGATCGGTCAATGGCAACACCCAGCGTCGCTGCTCGTGCTTGAGGCCACCCCTGCGGGAACGATCCAGCACCCAGCCGCGCGCTTCGACCTGGCGTCCCTTGAGGTTATCGAAGAAGCTGGCAGGGAAGTTGCGCTGCAGACGAGCGGGAACCTGCAGCACCATGGTACTGCCCAGAGTAAGCCAGACCCCGCCACGGTTTCGCTCGATGCCTTCGATACGACCACGTACAACAGCGAACCCTGACTGCCTGACGTCGCCTGCAGGCACCACGGGTGAACGCCGCCACAGGCCAGCGCCAGCCTGGCGCGCCACTTGTTCGGCAAGCTGCTGGCAGCCGCTGAAACGCACATTAGGGGCAATTGCCACGCGATAGCCCAAGCCCTCGCTAAGCAATTGTGCTTGCAGATTGTCGCCATTGCGGCTGTAGATGTGCGCCAGTGTGCGACCGTACTTGTCTTTGCCTTCAACACCAGGCACCAGCCCGACGCGATGGTCACTGGCCTTTACCAAGGCCTGCAATCGCCGCCTGGCAGCTTCGGCATAAGGCTCACTGCTACGTCCCTTGCGACCGATTTCCGGTGCATTGATGCCGATCAGCCGCACACTGCGGCCATCGACCAGACGCAAGGTGTCACCATCGACCACCTGTCGTACCGCTACCCATTGGGGTTTATCCGGCTGCGGGCAGAACGCCAGGACCGGGAAATGCCAGATAACGCCCACAAAAAAGGCGCCCACAAGGGGCGCCTTCTTCAGCAACAATGCGAAACCCGAAGGAATCGCCATGCGCATGATTACTTCTTGGCACCGAACATGCCGAAGCGATCGGCGAACTTCTGTACGCGACCACCGGTGTCCAGAACTTTCTGCTTACCGGTGTAGAACGGGTGGCACAGGTTGCAAACGTCGATCGACAGGACATTGCCCAGGGTCGAACGAGTTTCGAACTTGTTACCGCAGCTGCAGGTGACTGCAACTACTTCGTAGTTCGGGTGGATACCTTCTTTCATGGTCACTTCCTCGAGCTGCGTGCCGCCACCCAACACCAATTGTTGAATACCGCACGTAATTAGGCGGCGAATAATACCAGAGCACACCGTCAGCGCAAGATGTCGCTTGCACCGACCGTCGTCTGCTAGGCTCGCCAGTCCTTGTAACGCCCTCCGAGACTTTTCGCGTGTCCGACGTCATCCTGCGCCTTGCCCTGCCCTCTCCGCTGCGGCGCCTGTTCGACTACAAGGCACCGGCGAGCATGGCGCGCCTGACCTTGACCCCTGGCATGCGTATCCGCGTGCCCTTTGGCCGCCGCGAAATGATCGGTGTACTGATAGAAGTGTGCACACAGAGCGAAGTGCCCGCCGACAAACTGAAGCCGGCCACTGCCCTGCTCGACCCGGTGTCCCCCATCCCAGCGTCGCTGTTCAAGTTGTGCCTGTGGACCGCCCAGTACTACCAGCACAGCCTGGGCGATACCCTGAGCTGGGCGTTGCCCACGCTGCTGCGCCAGGGCGAAGCCGCCGAAATGCGCCAAGAGCGTTTCTGGCACATAGCCCCTGGCGCCCGCCTGGAAGACCCGCGCATTGCCCGCGCGCCGCGCCAGCGCGACGCCCTCAAGACCCTGGCCCAGCATCCGCACGGCGTGGCCCACAGCCTGCTGGCCAAACTCAACCTGAACAAGGACAGCCTCGACCTGCTGCTGGCCAAGGATCTGGTGCAGGTCGAGACGCGCCGCCACCTGCCGGCACTACGCCATGAGCACTGGCTGGCACAACCGGAACTGCCGCTCAACGAAGAACAACGTGATGCCTTCGACGCCGTATGCGAAGGCTTTGGCGGTTTCGGCGCGTTCTTGCTGGCCGGCGTCACCGGTAGTGGGAAGACCGAGGTCTACCTGCAACTGATCCGCGAAACCCTGGAAGCCGGCAAGCAGGCGCTGGTGCTGATCCCGGAGATCAACCTCGGCCCGCAAACCCTTGCTCGCTTCGAGCAACGCTTCAACGCGCGTATTGCCCTGCTGCACTCGGCGGTGAACGACCGCGAACGCCTGGATGCCTGGCTAGCGGCTCGGGACGGCGAGGCCGATATCATCATCGGCACCCGCTCGGCTTTGTTCACGCCGATGAAAAACCCCGGCCTGATCATCATCGACGAAGAGCACGACGGCTCCTATAAACAGCAGGAAGGCCTGCGTTACCACGCCCGCGACCTGGCGCTGGTACGCGCTCACCAGGAGAACATTCCGATCCTGCTCGGCTCCGCCACCCCGTCGCTGGAAACCCTGCATAACGCCCTGACCGGCCGTTACCGCCTGCTGCGTATGAACCAGCGCGCCGGAGGGGCACGCCCGCCGCGCATGCTGCGCCTGGATGTGAAAAGCCTGCCGCTGGACAGCGGCATCAGCGGCCCGCTGCAGCAGGCTATCCGACAGACGCTGGAAGCCGGCCAACAAGTGCTGGTGTTCCTCAACCGCCGCGGCTTTGCTCCAACCTTGCTGTGCCACGATTGCGGCTGGCTGTCCGAATGCCCACGCTGCGATGCGCGCATGACCGTGCACCAGCGCTCCGGCGTGCTGCGCTGCCACCACTGTGGCTATGACGAACGCCTGCCGCACCAGTGCCCGCAATGCAACCACGTCGACCTGCGCCCGGTCGGCGCCGGCACCGAGCGCGCCGAAGAGCGCCTGAAGGTGCTGTTCCCGGATTACCCGATCCTGCGTGTGGACCGCGACAGCACGGCACGCAAGGACGCCATGCACAACCTGTTCAGCACCATCCAGCGCGGCCAGCCGAGCATCCTCGTCGGCACCCAGATGCTCGCCAAGGGCCACCACTTCCCGCGGGTGACGCTGGTGGCCATCCTTGATGCCGATGGCGGGCTGTTTTCCGGCGACTTCCGCGCCAGCGAGCGCATGGCACAACTTATCGTGCAGGTGGCCGGGCGGGCCGGGCGGGCCGAAGAACCCGGCAAGGTCATCATCCAGACCCACCTGGCAGACCACCCACTGCTGGTACAGCTAACCGAGCAAGGCTACTTCGCTTTCGCCGAACAGGCCCTGGACGAACGCCGGGCCGCCGGGCTGCCGCCCTACTCACACCTGGTCTTGCTGCGTGCCGAAGCACACAAGCCGGGGCAGGCCGAAGGTTTCCTCGACGAAGCCTGTGCCGCCGCCGAGCGCCTGGTGGCCGAACAACGCCTGCCGGGCATCGAACTGCTGGGCCCGGTACCGGCACCCATGGAGCGTCGCGCCGGACGATTCCGCGCGCAACTGTTGATACAGGCCAATACCCGGGCGCCGTTGCATCGACTGATCAGCGCCTGGTTGCTAGTGTTGGAACAGATGCCAAGCGGGCGCCAGGTGCGCTGGTCGCTGGATGTCGACCCGGTAGACCTGTATTGAGCTGCAAGCTGCGAGTTACCAGCCGCAAGCATGCGCCGGGTGGGTGCGATGCCGCTTTTTCTTGCAGCTTGTGGTCTCCAGCTTGCCGCCCAAAGGTTGGCAACCTGCTCCCGGCAACGGATAATGCCCAGTTTTTCCACCTGCGCATCCAGGCGCTCACCGCGCTTGCGGTCGAAAAGAGATCCCCATGAAAGACACCATTCGCCAGCTGATCCAGCAAGCCCTCACCCAACTCGTCACCGACGGTGTGCTGCCTGAAGGGCTGTCGCCGGCGATCCAGGTGGAAAACGCCCGGGACAAGACCCACGGCGACTTCGCCAGCAACATCGCCATGATGCTGGCCAAGCCGGCCGGCATGAAGCCGCGCGACCTCGCCGAAAAACTGATCAACGCCCTGCCGGCCAGCGCCGACATCAGCAAGGTTGAGATCGCAGGCCCCGGCTTCCTCAACTTCTTCCAGAACACCGACGCCCTGGCCAACCGCCTGGATGCCGCCCTGGCCGACGCCCACCTGGGTGCGCGCAAAGCCGGTCCGGCGCAAAAGGTGGTGATCGACATGTCGGCACCCAACCTGGCCAAGGAAATGCACGTCGGCCACCTGCGCTCGACCATCATCGGTGACAGCGTTGCACGCGTGCTGGAGTTCCTGGGCGACAACGTCATCCGCCAGAACCACGTCGGCGACTGGGGTACCCAGTTCGGCATGCTGATGGCCTACCTGCAGGAAAACCCGATCACCAGCGACGAGCTGTCGGACCTGGAAAACTTCTACCGCGCGGCGAAGAAACGCTTCGATGAATCGGAAGAGTTCGCCACTCGCGCCCGCGGCCTGGTGGTCAAGTTGCAAGCCGGTGACCCCGAGTGCCTGGCCCTGTGGACTCGCTTCAAGGATATCTCGCTGTCGCACTGCCAGAAGACCTACGAGTTGCTCAACGTCAAGCTGACCATGGCCGACGTGATGGGCGAAAGCGCCTACAACGACGACTTGGCCAACGTGGTGGCCGACCTCAAGGCCAAGGGCCTGCTGGTGGAAGACCAGGGCGCCCAATGCGTGTTCCTCGACGAGTTCAAGAACAGCGAAGGCGACCCCCTGCCGGTGATCGTGCAGAAGGCCGACGGCGGCTACCTGTACGCGACCACCGACCTGGCTGCCGTGCGTTACCGCAGCAACGTGTTGAAAGCTGACCGCGCACTGTACTTCGTCGACCAGCGCCAGGCCCTGCACTTCAACCAGGTGTTCGAAGTAGCCCGCCGCGCAGGCTTCGTCAGCCACCCGATGCAAATGGAGCACATGGGCTTCGGCACCATGAACGGCGCCGACGGCCGCCCGTTCAAGACCCGTGACGGCGGCACCGTGAAGCTGATCGACCTGCTCACCGAGGCCAAGGAGCGCGCCTACGCGCTGGTCAAGGAAAAGAACCCGAGCCTGGCCGACGACGAACTGCGCCACATCGGCGAGGTGGTGGGCATTGGCGCGGTGAAATACGCCGACCTGTCCAAGCACCGCACCAGCGACTACAGCTTCAACTTCGAGCTGATGCTCAACTTCGAAGGCAACACCGCGCCTTACCTGCTGTACGCTTACACCCGCGTAGCCGGCGTGTTCCGCAAGCTGGGCAAAGGCTTTGACGAAGTCGACGGCAAAATCGTGCTGCAGGCTGCCCACGAACAAGATTTGGCCGCGCGCCTGGCGCAGTTTGGCGAAATTCTCAACAACGTCGCCGAAAAAGGCACGCCGCATGTGCTGTGCAGCTACCTGTACGACCTGGCCGGCCTGTTCTCCAGCTTCTACGAGAACTGCCCGATCCTCGCTGCCGAAACCCCTTCGCAGCAGCAGAGCCGGCTGCGCCTGGCCGCCCTGACCGGCCGCACCCTCAAACAAGGTCTGGAACTGCTCGGCCTGGAAACCCTGGAGCGCATGTAAGTTGGCTGCCAAGAAAAAACCTGCTCCGAAACGCGGCGCCAGCCGCCAGACGGCACCGGCCAAACAGCCGATCCCCGGCTGGGTATGGCTGGCGGTCGGCCTGACCGTAGGCGCCTTCATCGTGTTCCTGATGAAGCTCGAACCCGGTGGCGACGACATCAAACGCACCAAACCCGAGCAGCAGAAGCCGGCGAAAACGGCCGAAGCCGGCAAGCCAGCGCAAGCTACCCCGCAACAGCCGGTGAAGCCGAAGTACGACTTCTACACCCTGCTGCCGGAGTCTGAGGTGATCGTGCCGCCGGAAGCCGTACCGGAGAAAACGCCACCAGTGCCGGCCCAGCCGGTAGCCCCGGTGACGCCTGCAGAAGCGGCGAAAATCGACACGGCGAGGGCACAGGCAGCGCTGCTCGGCCAGACCCCGCCACCGCCACCCCCCGTGATCAAGCCGGCGGCAACCACGCAGTACTTCCTTCAGGCCGGCTCGTTCCGCAAGCAGGCCGATGCCGACAAGGTACGGGCACAGATCATCCTGCTGGGCCAGTCTGTGAAGGTGGAGTCAGGCACGGTCAAGGAAGAAACCTGGTACCGCGTGCTGGTCGGGCCGTTCAGCAACCGCGAGCAGCTGACCGGGGCTCAGAAGCAGCTGGCTGGGGCCGGTTTCAGCAACCTGTTGCTGCAACAGCGGCAGACCCGCCAGTAACGAAGAAGGCCTTGCCGCAGCGATGCGACAAGGCCTTTTTTCATAGGGGCGGGCTAGCCCTTGAATGGGCTGTAAAACAGCCCCCGGCACCGTCAGCCCCGTCCCGCATTCCTTTCGGACACCTGGCTGTTCAACGTCCAGAAGTCATACAGCACCCCCACCAGAAACAACCCGCCGGTAAAGAAGTAGATGATCGCGGTGATCCACTTACCCTGATACAGCCGGTGCAGGCCAAACACACCCAGGAAGGTCAGCAGAATCCAGGCGATGTTGTAGTCGATACGCCCCGATTGAAACCTCAGGTCGGCTTCACGATCCATGGACGGAATCAGGAACAGGTCGATCAACCAACCAATGCCCAGCAAGCCCAAGGTGAAGAACCAGATGGTCCCGGTAATCGGCTTGCCGTAATAGAAACGATGGGAACCGGTGAAGCCGAAAATCCACAGCAGGTAGCCGATGGTTTTGCTGTGGGTGTCGTGAAAGGGCACCCCCTGTTGATAACTGTTCATTCATAGCCCCTGTGGGTTATCCAAAAATTTTCTAAGAAAAAATGTGACTTTTTCGTCGCAAGCCGACATACGGCACCTGGACAATCGACCAACGGATCAATAACTGATCAAAAAGCTGTTATAAAGTTGCGCGCCAACACACAACTATTCATAAGAGCTTCATCTATGCCGCCTTTGATCAAGACATGGCTGACCCTCTGCCTATTATTGCCCTTGGCCGCCCACGCCACCAATCGTGAGCAACGTCTTCCCAATGGTTTCACCGGCTACACGACCAACGCCTCGGTGAAACGCGCCCCCGTCAAACAGACCGCGCTACACGCCCGCCCAAGCAATGCCGCCAGCAGCCACGGTGCGCAGGTCACCGCCATGTCGCCGAAGCAAAGCAGCGATGTGCTCAGCCGTGCGGTAAATGTGCTCGGCACCCCTTATGTTTGGGGCGGCAGCAGCCCGAAAAAAGGCTTTGACTGCAGCGGGCTGGTCAAATACGCCTTCAACGACATCGCCGACGTCGATCTGCCGCGCACCTCCAATGCGATGGCCAAGGGCCACGGGGTGAAAGTGGCCAAGAAAGATCTGAAGCCTGGCGACCTGATTTTCTTCAACATCAAGAGCCGTCGGGTCAATCACGTCGCCATCTACCTGGGTAACGACCGTTTCATCCACGCTCCACGCCGTGGCAAGCGCGTGAGTATCGATACCTTGAGCAAGCCTTACTGGCAGAAGCACTACGTGGTGGCCAAACGGGTGCTGCCGAAAGAGCATCAACAGCTGAACCTGGCCAAGCGTTAATCTGATCGGCGCTATCCGGTACCGGCCCCTTCGCGGGCACGCCCGCTCCCACAGGTACCGCGTCGCTCTCGCGGGCAGCGCCATACCTGTGGGAGCGGGCGCGCCCGCGAAAGGGCCTTTGCAGGTACTACTAGCTTTTGATCAACCCTCGCTCCCTCAGCCTCCGCAACGCCCCCTCCATCGTCCGCATCCCCTCTGCCGCGCCGCCCTGCATCACCGAAGACAACTGCGCCAACCGCCCCTCCCGAACCAGGTTACGCACCGCCGGCGTCGCCACCAGCACTTCCCGCACAGCCACCCGCCCACCGCCCACGCGCCTGACCAGCACCTGCGCGACCACCAGGCGCAGCGACTCGGCCAGCATCGCCCGCACCAACGGTTTTTCCTCGGCAGCAAAAACCTCCACCAACCTGTCGAGGCTGCTGGTCGCCGAACGCGCATGCACGGTTGCCAGCACCAGGTGCCCGGTTTCGGCCGCGCGCAGGGCCAGGCGAATGGTTTCCAGGTCGCGCAACTCGCCGATCATGATCACGTCCGGATCCTGGCGCAGCGCACTGCGTAGCCCCTGAGCAAAGCCGCGGCTATGGCGCCCCATCTCACGCTGGTTGACCAGGCTGCGCTGGCTGCCATGGATGACCTCGACAGGGTCTTCCAAAGTAATGATGTGCAGTGCCCGCTCGCGGTTCAGTTGGTCGAGCAGCGTTGCCAGGGTGCTGGACTTGCCACTGCCGGTCGGCCCGCCCACGAGGATCAAGCCATCACTGCATTGCGCAACAGCTTGAAACACATCCGCAAGGTCCAGCTCGCTCACCGTGGCAATTCGCCCCGGAATCAGCCGAAAGGTCGCCGCCGGGCCATTCAACTGGCGAAACAGGTTCAGCCGAAAGCGCCCAAGCGTCGGCAACTCCAGCGCAAGGTCCAATTCATCGCCTTGGGCCCACTGCTGGCGCTGGTGGTCATCCAGCACGCTCGCCATGCCCTCGATCACGGCACCCGCGCTCAAGGGCGGCAAGCCCATACGCTGCAACTCGCCATCCAGGCGCAGCATCGGAATCTGGCCCGTCGCCAGGTGCAGGTCCGAAGCCCCCGCATCCACAGCTCGGGCCAACAGGTCGGTCACATCCATGAGACTCCCCAAAGGCCTTCAAGCAGGTAGAATGCCGCAGACCCTACAGCTGCCGGCATTGATCCATGTCCACCCTAGCAGACAACCTTTCCGCGATTTCCGCCCGTATCGCCAGTGCTGCCCAGGCAGTCGGGCGTGATCCGGCCAGCGTCCAGTTGCTGGCCGTGAGCAAGACCAAGCCCGCCAGCGCTATCCGCGAGATCCATGCCGCCGGTGTGCGCGACTTCGGGGAAAATTACCTACAGGAAGCACTGACAAAGCAGCAGGCGCTCAGCGACTTGCCCTTGATCTGGCACTTCATCGGCCCCATTCAGTCGAACAAGACCAAAGCGATCGCCGAGCACTTCGACTGGGTACATTCCGTGGACCGCCTGAAAATTGCCCAACGCCTGTCGGAACAGCGCCCTGCCGGCCTGGCACCGCTGAACATCTGCCTGCAGGTGAACGTCAGCGGCGAAGACAGTAAATCCGGCTGCGCCCCGGCTGACCTGCCCGCGTTGGCCGTAGCCGTAGCCGCACTGCCCAACCTGCGCCTGCGCGGACTGATGGCAATCCCCGAACCCACCGAAGACCGCACCACCCAAGAGGCCGCGTTCGCCAGCCTGCGCAAGTTGCAGGAAGGCCTCGGTCTTGGCCTGGATACCCTGTCCATGGGCATGAGCCACGACCTGGAAGCGGCCATCGCCCAGGGCGCGACGTGGGTACGGATTGGCACGGCCCTGTTCGGTGCCCGCGACTACGGCAACACTTGATTCCATGTTTCACTCACTCTTTCCCACAAGGACCTGACATGAGCAAGACACGTATTGCCTTTATCGGCGCCGGCAACATGGCCGCCAGCCTGATCGGTGGTCTGCGTGCCCAGGGCCTGGACGCCTCGCAGATCCGCGCCAGCGACCCGGGCGCCGAGACCCGCAGTCGCATCCAGGCCGAGCACGGCATTGAAGCGTTCGAGGACAACGCCCAGGCCGTCGATGGCGCCGACGTCATCGTGCTGGCGGTCAAGCCACAAGTCATGAAAACCGTCTGTCAGGCGTTGCAACCCAACCTGCAGGATGGCCAGCTGATCGTTTCCATCGCCGCCGGTATCACGTGCGCCAGCCTGCAAAGCTGGGTGGGCGCTCGCCCGGTAGTGCGCTGCATGCCCAACACCCCGGCATTGCTGCGCCAAGGCGTGAGCGGCCTGTACGCCACCGCTGAAGTGTCCGGCGAACAGCGTCAGCAGGCCGAACAACTGCTGTCGGCCGTGGGCACCGCCCTGTGGCTGGAGCAGGAACAGCAACTGGACGCCGTGACTGCTGTGTCCGGCAGTGGCCCGGCGTACTTCTTCCTGCTGATCGAGGCCATGACTGCGGCCGGCGAAAAACTCGGCCTGCCACGCGAAACCGCCTCCCAACTGACCTTGCAGACGGCCCTGGGCGCCGCGCGCATGGCGGTTGCAAGCGATGTCGATGCCGCCGAACTGCGCCGCCGCGTCACCTCGCCCGCCGGCACCACGGAAGCGGCAATCAAGTCGTTCCAGGCCAGCGGCTTCGAAGCCATCGTCGAGCAGGCGCTGCAGGCTGCAGCCACGCGCTCCGCCGAGCTGGCCGAACAACTGGGCAAATAAGGAGCTTTAGATGAATGCACTGTCAGGCGCCGCGATTTTCGTGGTGCAAACCCTGGTAAGCCTTTACCTGGTAATCGTCCTGCTTCGCTTCGTACTGCAGTTGGTCAAGGCCAACTTCTACAACCCGCTGTGCCAGTTCGCAGTTCGTGCCACCCAACCACTGCTCAAGCCGATCCGCCGGATCATCCCCAGCGTTGGCGGGCTGGACACCTCGTCGCTGCTGCTGGCGGTGGTTATCCAAGCCCTGCTGATGGGCCTCGTGCTGATGGTCACCTACGGTACCTTCGGTGACGTCCTGCACCTGCTGATGTGGGCGATCATCGGCATCACCTCGCTGTTCCTGAAGATTTTCTGGGTGGCGATGATCGTCATGGTGATCGTGTCCTGGGTTGCACCCAACAGCCACAACCCGGCGGCCGAACTGGCCTACCAGATCAGCGAGCCAGTGCTGGCGCCATTCCGCCGCCTGGTACCAAATCTGGGCGGCATGGACATCTCGCCGATCTTCGCCTTCCTGGCGATCCAGGTAATCCAGTCGTTTGTCATGCCCCCGCTGGCTGCCTACGCCGGCATGCCTCAAGAGCTGTGGCGAATGATCTGAGGCTCGCCAGAGCCAGCTTGCCCCCAGTCGCAAGCCTTTGCTTGCCGCTGGGGGTAGCGCTCTTTAGACTTACGCCTCCGTCAAGCGTGAGCAGGGTCGATGTCAACTGTCTTTCCCGAAGATTCCGTCGGTCTGGTAGTACCGCAAACCGCCCGGTTCGATGAACCGCTGGCACTGGCCTGTGGCCGCTCACTGGCCAGTTACGAACTGGTCTACGAGACCTATGGCACCCTGAACGCCAGCGCGAGCAATGCCGTGCTGATCTGCCATGCCCTGTCCGGCCACCACCATGCCGCTGGCTACCATGCCGCCACCGACCGCAAGCCGGGCTGGTGGGACAGCTGCATCGGCCCCGGCAAGCCGATCGATACCAACCGCTTCTTCGTGGTCAGCCTGAACAACCTCGGCGGCTGCAACGGCAGCACCGGCCCCAGCAGCATCAACCCTGCCACCGGCAAACCGTATGGCGCCGATTTCCCCGTACTGACCGTAGAGGACTGGGTACACAGCCAGGTGCGCCTGGGCGAGCGCCTGGGCATCCAGCAATGGGCCGCTGTCGTCGGCGGCAGCCTTGGCGGCATGCAGGCGCTGCAATGGACCATCAGCTACCCCGAGCGTGTGCGCCATTGCGTCGACATTGCCTCGGCGCCCAAGCTGTCGGCACAGAACATCGCCTTCAACGAGGTGGCGCGCCAGGCCATTCTCACCGACCCGGAGTTCCATGGCGGTTCGTTCCAGGACCAGGGCGTGATCCCCAAACGGGGCCTGATGCTGGCACGCATGGTCGGGCACATTACCTATCTGTCCGACGACTCGATGGGTGAAAAATTCGGCCGTGAGCTGAAAAGCGACAAGCTCAACTACGACTTCCACAGCGTCGAGTTTCAGGTCGAAAGCTACCTGCGCTATCAGGGCGAGGAGTTTTCCGGCCGTTTCGATGCCAATACCTACCTGCTGATGACCAAGGCACTGGACTATTTCGACCCGGCCGCCACGCACGGTGGTGACCTGGCAGCCACCCTGGCCCACGTCACGGCGGACTACTGCATCATGTCGTTCACCACCGACTGGCGCTTCTCTCCGGCCCGTTCACGTGAGATCGTCAACGCGCTGATGGCCGCGCGCAAGAACGTCTGTTACCTGGAGATCGATTCGCCCTACGGGCACGATGCCTTCCTGATCCCCACACCTCGCTACATGCAGGGTTTCTCGAACTACATGAACCGCATTGCCATCTGAGGACAGCATGAGAGCCGATCTGGAAATCATCCACGACTGGATCCCCGCCGGCAGCCGGGTACTCGACCTGGGCTGCGGTAGCGGCGAACTGCTGGCCTCGCTGCGTGACCGCAAGCAGGTCACCGGCTATGGCCTGGAAATCGACGCCGACAACATCGCCGCCTGCGTGGCCAAAGGCGTCAACGTCATCGAACAAGACCTGGACAAAGGCCTGGGCAACTTTGCCAGCGACAGCTTCGACGTGGTGATCATGACCCAAGCCCTGCAGGCCGTGGAATACCCTGACCGCATCCTCGACGAAATGCTGCGGGTGGGCCGTCAGTGCATCATCACCTTCCCCAACTTCGGTCACTGGCGTTGCCGCTGGTACCTGGCGACCAAAGGCCGCATGCCGGTATCGGACTTCATGCCTTATACCTGGTACAACACGCCGAACATCCATTTCTGCACCTTCGCCGACTTCGAAGAACTTGTGCACGAACGCCGAGCCAAGGTACTCGACCGCCTGGCGGTCGACCACTTGCACCGCAATGGGTGGGGCGGCCGGCTATGGCCTAATCTTCTAGGTGAGATCGGCATCTACCGCGTCAGCAGTTCGGGCCTGCAAGAGCAGCGGCTCGCGGTCTGACGCCCACCGGAGGAATCGCCCCATGCGTCGCCTAGCCCTGTTCCTGATCAGCCTGTGCCTGGCCCTGCCAGTATTGGCTGCCGATGCCGCACGCCCCGAGCGCAAGGAGGTATTTGGCGACGTGACGGTGCACTACAGCGCATTCACGTCGAGCATGCTCACGCCCGAAGTGGCCGCGGCCACCGGCCTGGTTCGCAGCAAGAACCAGGGCGTGCTCAACATTACCGTACTCAAGGCCAGCAAACCGGCCACAGCGGTGGTCAGCGGCACGATCAAGGACCTGACCGGGCGCAGCAGCCCGCTGTCGTTCAAGCAGATTACCGAACAGGGCGCGGTGTACTACATCGCCCAGTTCAAGATCGACCAGCCAGAAACCGTCACCTTCGACCTGAACATCGAAACCGGCGGCATCAGCAACTCTCTCCGCTTCAACCAGGAAGTGTTCCCAGGCGAATGATGAATTTCCAGCAACTCGTATTGGCCAGCCACAACGCCGGCAAACTCAAGGAACTCCAGGCCATGCTCGGCCAATCCGTGCAACTGCGCTCGATTGGTGAGTTCAGCCAGGTCGAGCCGGAAGAAACCGGCCTGTCGTTCGTCGAGAACGCCATCCTCAAGGCGCGCAACGCCGCCCGCATTTCCGGCCTGCCGGCCCTGGCCGATGACTCCGGCCTGGCGGTGGATTTCCTCGGTGGCGCGCCGGGCATCTACTCGGCGCGCTATGCCGATGGCCAGGGTGACGCGGCAAACAACGCCAAGCTGCTCGAAGCCTTGAAAGACGTGCCTGAAGCTGAGCGCGGTGCACAGTTCGTCTGCGTTCTGGCACTGGTACGTCACGCCGACGACCCGTTGCCGATCCTGTGCGAAGGCCTGTGGCAAGGGCGCATCCTGTTCGAGGCCAGCGGTGAGCAGGGCTTTGGCTACGACCCGCTGTTCTGGGTACCGGAGCGCAACTGCTCCAGCGCCGATCTGACCCCCGCAGACAAGAACCAGCTCAGCCACCGCGCCCGTGCCATGGCCCTGCTGCGCCAACGTCTGGGCCTGGCATGATCGAAATGCTGTCGCCCTCCGGCGCGGCGGGCTTTACCAGCTTGCCGCCGCTGGCGCTTTACATCCACATTCCGTGGTGCGTACGCAAATGCCCTTATTGCGACTTCAACTCCCACGCTGCCGGGCCTGAGCTACCGGAAGATGCCTATGTCACAGCCCTGCTCGACGACCTCGACCAGGAACTGGCTGCCGTACAAGGCCGCCCGATCAGCTCGATCTTCTTCGGTGGCGGTACGCCAAGCCTGTTCAGTGCCAACGCCCTCGGCCGGCTGCTGCGGGGCGTAGAGCAACGTATTGCGTTCGCGCCAGACATCGAGATTACCCTGGAAGCCAACCCAGGCACCTTTGAGCAGGACAAGTTCAAGGCCTACCGGCAGACGGGCATCAACCGCCTGTCGATCGGTGTGCAGAGCTTCCAGCCAGCCAAGCTGGAAGCACTTGGTCGCATCCACAATGGCGACGAAGCGGTTCGGGCCGCTGGCATGGCGCGCGCGGCCGGTTTCGACAATTTCAACATGGACCTGATGCACGGCCTGCCCGACCAGTCGCTGGACGACGCGCTGGCTGACCTGCGCCAGGCCATCGACCTGGGGCCGACACATCTGTCGTGGTATCAGCTGACCGTGGAACCGAACACGGTGTTCTGGAACCAGCCGCCAGAGCTGCCGGAAGACGATATCCTCTGGGATATTCAGGAAGCCGGCCAAACGCTGATGGCCGCGCACGGCTATCGCCAGTACGAGGTATCGGCCTACGCCCAGTCAGGCCGCGCCGCCCGGCACAACCTCAACTACTGGCGCTTCGGCGACTTCATCGGCATTGGCGCCGGCGCCCACGGCAAGCTCACCTTCGCCGACGGGCGCATCCTGCGCACCTGGAAGACTCGCCTGCCCAAGGACTACCTGAACCTGGCCAAACCGTTCAAGGCCGGCGAGAAGCTGCTGCCAGTCGAAGAACTGCCGTTCGAGTTCCTGATGAACGCCCTGCGCCTGACCGATGGCGTGGAAGCCGACTTGTTCACCCAACGCACCGGCTTGCCACTGGCACAGCTGCATGAGGCACGCCGCGCCGCCGAACAAAAGGGCCTTTTGCAGGTCGAACCGGATCGACTGGTGGCCACCGCAAGGGGCCAACTGTTCCTCAATGACCTGCTGCAGTATTTCTTGACCTGAGGATGACCCATGGATCTGGTACTTGATCTGCTCGCGACGGTTTCCCGCTGGAGCCGCAGCAACCTGTCGGAGATTTCACTGGCCTTGGTAGGCTGCTTGCTGGTGCTGTTCGGCACCGATGTCAAAGCCTGGGCAGAGCAACGCCTGGGCGGCCTCGCCGGCGCCCTGCGCGTGCCGTTCATGGCGCTGATGGTGATGATCGGCAGCGGTGCTGCGCTGATCTATGCCACGCCGTGGGTGGTGAAGGGGCTGAGCCAGTTCAACAACTATGCGCTGGCGCCGGTGTTGCTGGTGGTGCTGGTGTTGATTGGCGTGGTGGCGGATCGCCGCGGCTGAGCCAATGGCCCCTGGGTCAACTGTCTTGCTCAACATTTGAAAGACCTGCACGGCCGCCTGTAGGAGCGGGTTTACCCGCGAAGAGGCCGGCCCTGCTGGCCAATTTCCACCCGCCATTCACTGTTGCTGCCGCCACCGTATTCGCGGGTAAACCCGCTCCTACACAGATGGGTGGTGGACACACATCGGTGGTTGGACACAGCCCACTGTAGGAGCGGGTTTACCCGCGAAAGGGCCGGCCCTGCTGGCCAATTTCCACCCGCCATTCACCGTTGCCGCCGCCACCGTATTCGCGGGTAAACCCGCTCCTACACAGATTGGTGGTGGACACACATCGGTGGTTGGACACAGCCCACTGTAGGAGCGGGTTTACCCGCGAAAGGGCCGGCCCTGCTGGCCAATTTCCCCGCCGTTCACCGTTGCCGCCGCCACCGTATTCGCGGGTAAACCCGCTCCTACACAGACTGGTGGTGGACACATCTCGGGGTTGGACACAGACCGCTGTAGGAGCGGGTTCACCCGCGAATGGGCCGGCCCTGCTGGCCAATCTCCACCCGCCGCTCACCGTCGCAGCCGCCCGCGAACACCGGCAAAGCCGGTGCCATCCACCGCGTTGGTTTCTTCGCGGGCATGCCCTGAGATGTTGTGTATTACCGAAAAAAAACCGCCCTCTCAAGGCGGTTATTTTCGCCTGCATTCCTGCAGGCATCAGCACATCGAAAAGCCGTATCAGCCGCTCAATCCACCTTCTCGAACTTCAAGTCCCACACCCCATGCCCCAACCGCTCACCGCGGCGTTCGAACTTGGTGATCGGGCGCTCTTCGGGGCGCGGCACATAGGTGCCGTCTGCCGCACGGTTGCGATAGCCCGGGGCAGCGCTCATCACTTCCAGCATGTACTCGGCATACGGCTCCCAGTCGGTGGCCATGTGGAACACGCCACCGGGCTTGAGCTTGCGACGTACCAGCTCGGCGAACTCCAGCTGGACGATGCGGCGCTTGTGATGACGCGCCTTGTGCCAAGGGTCTGGGAAGAACAGCATCAACCGATCGAGGCTGTTATCCGCCACGCAGCGGTTCAGCACTTCGATGGCATCACAGTCATACACCCGCAGGTTTTTCAGTCCCTGGGTCAGCACGCCATTGAGCAGCGCGCCAACACCCGGGCGGTGCACTTCCACACCGATGAAGTCCTGCTCCGGTGCGGCAGCGGCCATTTCCAGCAGGGAATGGCCCATGCCGAAGCCGATCTCCAAGGTGCGCGGGGCCGAGCGGCCGAACACCTGGTCGTAGTCCACCGGGCTGTCAGCCAGTGGCAGGATGTACAGCGGGCCGCCTTGGTCAAGGCCGCGTTGCTGGCCTTCGGTCATGCGCCCGGCACGCATCACGAAGCTCTTGATGCGGCGGTGTGGGCGGGCTTCGCCGTCGGGGGTGATCGGCGTATCGTGCGATTCAGTCATCAGTTGCTCTTACTTGATCAGACCATCCAGCGGCGAAGAGGCGCTGGCATAGAGTTTCTTCGGCATACGACCGGCCAGATAGGCCATGCGACCCGCGACAATGGCGTGCTTCATGGCCTCGGCCATCAGCACTGGCTGCTGGGCATGGGCGATGGCCGAGTTCATCAGCACCGCCTCACAGCCCATTTCCATGGCGATGGTGGCGTCGGATGCGGTACCCACACCGGCATCGACCAGCACCGGCACCTTGGATTCTTCCAGGATGATCTGCAGGTTGTAAGGGTTGCAAATACCCAGGCCGGTGCCAATCAGGCCAGCCAGCGGCATGACTGCGATGCAGCCGACTTCGGCCAGCTGACGGGCGATGATCGGATCATCGCTGGTGTAGACCATGACGTCGAAACCTTCCTTGACCAGCACTTCGGCAGCCTTGAGGGTTTCGATCACGTTGGGGAACAGGGTTTTCTGGTCAGCCAGCACTTCCAGCTTCACCAGCGTGCGGGACTCGTGCGATTTGCGCCCATCGAGCAGTTCGCGCGCCAGACGGCAAGTGCGTACCGCTTCCACTGCATCAAAGCAGCCTGCAGTGTTCGGCAGGATGGTGTACTTGTCAGGCGACAGCACATCGAGCAGGTTCGGCTCGCCCGCGTTCTGGCCAAGGTTGGTGCGGCGCACAGCGACAGTGACGATTTCGGCACCCGAGGCCTCGGTGGCCAGGCGGGTTTCTTCCATGTCACGGTACTTGCCGGTACCGACCAGCAGGCGCGACTGGAAAGTACGCCCGGCCAGGGTGAAGGGCTTGTCGCTACGAACGTTGCTCATCGTTGTTCCTCGGGAAAAGGTTGCAGGGCTTGCTTGTGAACCGCCGGGCTGCTGTCAGCCGCCACCGATGGCGTGGACCACTTCGACCTGGTCACCGTCATTCAGCAGCGTACTGTCGTGCTGGCTGCGCGGCACGATATCCAGGTTCAGTTCCACTGCAACACGGCGCCCGGTCAGCTCCAGGCGCGCCAGCAGGGCTGCAACGCTTTCGCCGGCAGGCAGTTCGTAAGGTTCACCGTTCAATTTAATGCGCATGCGCACGGCCACCATTGTTCTTTGGGGCCAGCATTCTAGCGCCGAACCGCCCTGCAACCCAAGGGCGGTGCGCGCCATTAGTCGTGATTGTGGACCACTCGGTCAGCCCAGCCGCCAGGCTGCCAGGCCCAGGCACAACCAGCCGCCGAGGAAGCACAAGCCACCAATCGGGGTGATGATGCCAAGCTTGCCGAGGCCACTGAGGGTCAGTAGGTACAGGCTGCCGGAGAACAGCAGGATGCCCAACGCAAACAGGCCGCCGGCCCACCCCACCAGGCGCCCGGGCAGGTGCGCAGAGAGCACCGCAACGCCGAAGATCGCCAAGGCATGGACCAGTTGGTAAGTCACGCCAGTATGGAAGATCGCCAGGTAGTCAGCCGTCAGCCGGTTTTTCAGGCCATGAGCGGCGAAGGCGCCCAGGGCGACCCCGGTAAAGCCAAAAAAGGCGGCAAGCATCAGGAAGCTGCGAAGCATGGGACGACTCCTTGTATCGGGTCTGTATAATGGCCCCTTCCACCCTTAGGGCCAAGCCATCGACATGCTGTCAACGCTTATCCGTCGCCTCTCCCGTGCCCTGCTCTGGTTCGTTGCCGGCAGCATCGTACTGGTGCTGGTGTTCCGCTGGATCCCACCGCCCGGCACGGCGCTGATGGTCGAGCGCAAGGTACAGTCTTGGGTGAGTGGTGAACCGATCGACCTGCAGCGCGACTGGGAGCCATGGGAGAACATCTCCGATCAGCTCAAGGTTGCGGTCATTGCTGGCGAGGACCAGAAGTTCGCCAGCCACTGGGGTTTCGACATCCCGGCCATTCAGGCGGCCCTGGCGCACAACGAGCGCGGCGGTAATATTCGCGGCGCCAGCACCCTGACCCAACAAGTGGCCAAGAATCTCTTCCTGTGGTCAGGCCGCAGCTGGTTTCGCAAGGGACTGGAGGCCTGGTTCACTGCACTGATCGAGCTGTTCTGGTCGAAGGAAAGGATTCTCGAGGTCTATTTGAACAGCGCTGAGTGGGGCAAGGGCGTGTTTGGTGCCCAGGCGGCGGCGCGTTATCACTTTGGTGTCGACGCCAGCCGGCTCAGCCGTCAGCAGGCAGCGCAGCTGGCTGCGGTGCTGCCTAGCCCGATCAAGTGGAGCGCCAGCCGGCCGAGTGCGTATGTGGCCAGCCGGGCCAGCTGGATTCGCCGGCAGATGAGCCAGTTGGGCGGGCCCAGCTACTTGATGCAGCTGGACTCATCCAGAAAGCTTTGAATGCAGGCCCGGCCCTTTCGCGGGTAAACCCGCTCCTACGGGCAACCGCACCCCCGGCCTCCTCGCGGGCAAACCCGCGCCTACGGGCAACCGCATCCCCGGCCTCCTCGCGGGCAAACCCGCGCCTACGGACAACCGCATCCCCGGCCTCCTCGCGGGCAAACCCGCGCCTACGGGCAACCGCATCTCCTGTAGGAGCGGGTTTACCCGCGAAGAGGCCAGCAAAACCAGCACAAACAAAAAAGCCGCTCACCCCATTCGGGTCAGCGGCTTTTCTTTACAACCCAGACTCGATCAGGCAGCGATCAGGGCCTTGACCTTGTTCATCGCATTCTTCTCCAGTTGGCGAATACGCTCCGCCGATACGCTGTACTTGTCTGCCAGTTCATGCAGCGTGGCCTTCTCTTCCGCCAGCCAACGCTGGTAGAGAATGTCGCGGCTACGCTCGTCCAGGCCCTGCAGCGCTTCGTGCAGGTTGCTGGTGGAGTTGTCACTCCAGTCGGCATCCTCCAGCTGCACCGCCGGATCGTAACGGTGGTCTTCCAGGTAATGCGCAGGCGACTGGAAGGCGCTGTCGTCGTCAGCTTCCGCTGCCGGGTCAAAGGCCATGTCCTGGCCACTGAGGCGGCTTTCCATCTCGCGCACTTCACGCGGCTCGACGCCAAGGCTTTCCGCCACGCGATGCACTTCGTCGTTGTTCAGCCACGCCAGACGCTTCTTCTGGCTACGCAGGTTGAAGAACAGCTTGCGCTGAGCCTTGGTGGTAGCCACCTTCACGATGCGCCAGTTGCGCAGAATGAACTCGTGGATCTCTGCCTTGATCCAGTGCACGGCGAACGACACCAGACGCACGCCCATTTCCGGGTTGAAGCGCTTGACGGCTTTCATCAGGCCGACGTTGCCTTCCTGGATCAGGTCAGCCTGTGCCAACCCGTAGCCGGCATAGCTACGGGCGATATGTACAACAAAACGCAGGTGGGCCATCACCATCTGACGAGCGGCCTCGACATCCTGCTCATAATAGAGACGCTCGCCCAGATCACGCTCCTGCTCGACCGTCAGCAGCGGGATGCTGTTGACCGTGTGCACATAGGCTTCCAGGTTTGCACCGGGTACCAGGGCATAGGCAGGTTGCAACGATGTGGTCATTCAAGAACCTCCGACTTACAAAACTCGCACCTTGTGGGCGCTGCCAACATTGACCCGGAACGACGGTACAAGTTCCGTAGTGAAGAAAATGTCAATGCTGGCAGGTAAAAACTATCGCGGCGCCAGCTCGTTCAAGTGGCGGGCGACTGCAATCCATGCACCGATATACCCCAACAGCACGGCTCCGATCAAGAGCGACAGACCATCGGAAGCCGGGACGCCGCCCAGGGCGAAGTCACTGCCATACAGCCCGGAAAGCCCTACCACCGCCTCGTTCAGCCAGTTCAGGCCAAACGCCAGGATGCCCCACGCCAGCAGGCCTGCGCCCAGGCCATACAGGGCGCCCATGTACAGGAAAGGCCGGCGCACGTAGGCGTCGGTGCCGCCGACCAGCTTGATCACTTCGATCTCGATTCGGCGGTTTTCAATGTGTAGACGAATTGTGTTACCGATTACTAACAGCAGGGCAGAAATCAGCATCACGGCCAGTCCGAAGACGAAGCGGTCACCCAACTTGAGGATGGCTGCCAGGCGCTCGACCCAGACCAGGTCCAGTTGCGCCACGTCCACCCGCGGCAACTCCGACAGGCGCTGACGCAAGGCTTCCAGGGCCGGCTTGTCGACCTCGGTCGGGGTTACCACCACCACACCCGGCAGTGGGTTGTCTGGCAGTTCGCGCAGGGCCTCGCCCAGCCCGGACTGCTGCTGGAACTCCTCCAGCGCCTGCTCGCGGCTGACATACTGGGCGTCCGCCACCCCAGGCATGCCCTTGATCTCGTCGCGCAGCGCTTCGCCATCGCGGCTGCCGGCATCAAGCTTGAGGTACAGCGAAATCTGCGCAGCGCGCTGCCACGAACCGCCAAGCTGCTCGACGTTCTTCAGCAACAAGGACAGGCCCATCGGCATGCTCAACGCCACTGCCATCACCAGGCAGGTGAAGAAACTGCCGATCGGCTGCTTGCCCAGGCGGCGCAGGCTGTCGGCCAAGCTGGCACGGTGGCTTTCCAGCCAGGCATGCAGCAGGGTGCGGAAGTCCGGGCCATCATCGTCTTCACCGCGTTTTTTCTTCGCAGGTTGCGGATCGGCCGGTTTCGGTGCGACCCGCTCTGAAACCTTCGGCGTACGTGTAGTGTTCATTGCCCGGCCTCCCCATCTCCGATCAAGCGGCCGCGTTGCAAGGTCAGCATGCGGTGGCGCATGCGCGCGATCAGTGCCAGGTCGTGGCTGGCGATCAATACCGTCGTGCCCAGGCGGTTGATGTCCTCGAACACGCCCATGATCTCTGCAGCCAGGCGCGGGTCGAGGTTACCGGTGGGCTCGTCGGCCAGCAGCAGCGCCGGCTGGTGAACGATGGCGCGGGCGATACCCACCCGCTGCTGCTGCCCGGTGGACAGGTCGGCCGGGAACAGCTCGCCTTTGTCGGACAGCGATACACGCTCCAGGGCCGAGTCCACGCGCTTGGCGATCTCGAGCTTGGACAGGCCGAGAATCTGCAGCGGCAAGGCAATGTTGTTGAATACCGTGCGGTCGAACAACAGCTGGTGGTTCTGGAACACCACGCCGATCTGCCGGCGCAGGAACGGGATTTGCGCATTGCTGATCTGGCCCAGGTCCTGCCCTGCCAGCATCAGCTTGCCGCTGGTCGGGCGCTCCATGGCCAGCAACAGGCGCAGCAAGGTGCTCTTGCCAGCGCCCGAGTGGCCGGTGACGAACAGGAATTCGCCCCGGCGCGCCCGGAAACTCAGCTCATGCAAACCCACATGACCGTTGGGATAGCGCTTGGCAACCTGCTCGAATCGGATCATGGTCAATCTCGCTCGGCGAACAGAGCCTTGACGAACGGCTCGGCTTCGAAGGTACGCAGGTCGTCGATGCCTTCACCGACACCGATGAAACGGATCGGGATGTTGAACTGCTTGGCCAGGGCGAAGATCACCCCGCCCTTGGCAGTGCCGTCCAGCTTGGTCAGGGCCAGGCCGGTCAGCTCGACGCTCTGGTTGAAGTACTTGGCCTGACTGATGGCGTTCTGGCCGGTGCCGGCGTCAAGCACCAGCAGCACCTCGTGCGGTGCCTCAACGTCGAGCTTGCCGATGACCCGGCGGACCTTCTTCAGCTCTTCCATCAGGTTGTCCTTGGTGTGCAGGCGGCCGGCAGTGTCAGCGATCAGCACGTCGACGCCACGGGCCTTGGCGGCCTGCACGGCATCGAAGATCACCGAAGCTGAGTCGGCGCCGGTATGCTGGGCGATCACCGGAATCTGGTTACGCTCGCCCCACACCTGCAACTGCTCGACCGCTGCTGCACGGAAGGTATCACCGGCAGCCAGCATGACCTTCTTGCCTTCCAGTTGCAGCTTTTTCGCCAGTTTGCCGATGGTGGTGGTCTTGCCGGCACCGTTGACGCCAACCACGAGGATCACATAAGGCTTGTTCTGGGCCTGTACACTCAGCGGCTGCTCGACCGGGCGCAGCAGCGCAGCCAGTTCTTCCTGCAACGATTTGTACAGGGCATCGGCATCGGCCAACTGCTTGCGCGCAACCTTCTGGGTCAGGTTCTGGACGATGGCCGAGGTAGCCTCCACACCCACGTCGGCGGTCAGCAGGCGCGTCTCGATTTCGTCGAGCAGGTCGTCGTCGATGACTTTCTTGCCGAGGAACAGGCTGGCCATGCCCTCGCCGATGCTGGCACTGGTCTTGGACAGGCCTTGCTTGAGGCGCGCGAAGAAGCCGGGCTTGGCCTGTTCGACGGGTGCAGCAACAGAGGCCACGGGGGCTGGCACCGCGCGCTCCGGGATTGCCGGCGGTGCTTTTGGCTCCAGGTCCGGTACCAGGGCGACGGGCTCTTCGGCAACCGGCAACACCAGGTTGCTGACCGGCGCTGCGGCCTCGACAGAGGCGGACTCGACAGGGGCCGCCTGCAAGGGCATGGACGCGACCGGCTGCGGTGCAGGTGCCACCAGTGGCCGGGATGCGACCGGCTCGGGCTCAGGGGCCTGCAACGGCTGGGACGCTACCGGTTCAGGGGCGGGGGCCTCGACTACCGGGGGCCGGGCGGGTGCAGCGACCGGCTGCGGCTCGGTCAGCTGTGGGGCCGCAGGGGCCTGGGCGGGTTCGGGGGCCTGTGGCGTTTCGGCGGTAGAACCCTCGACCGGAGCGGCTGCAGACTGCTCGACAGCGGGGGGGGCATTCGCGGGTACGTCCGCTCCCACAGGTGGCTGCGGCTTCTTGCGAAACCAGCTGAACAGGCCTTTCTTCTCACCAGCCTCGGCCGGCGCTTTTTTGTCGTCGTTGGAACCAAACATGGAAGACGGCTATCTCAGGGTAGCGATAGGCCAGCTATGGCCAATCGGGAATTCTCTCTACGCAGAACAGACTATCTTGAAGCCGGCTGGTTCATGCGCAACGTTTTGTCTTAGTGTCCTGTGGGCCAGAACGGCGACAGGCATGGTCGCCAGGCAACCGGATCAGTATCCTAGCACCTCCTGGCCTGCCGACGCTAAACCCAGCGGGCCGCCGAACAGGTTAAACACCGTATGAATGCTCTAGCCCGCCGCGCCGCTGGCCTGTTGCTCGGCACGCTCTGCCTGCCGCTCGCGGCCTTCGCCGCCGATGTGCAACCCACCCACGAATTCATCCTCGACAATGGCCTGAAGGTCGTGGTCCGCGAAGACCATCGCGCCCCGGTGGTGGTATCGCAGATCTGGTACAAGGTTGGCTCCAGCTACGAGACCCCGGGCCAGACCGGCTTGTCCCATGCGCTGGAACACATGATGTTCAAGGGCAGCGCAAAGGTCGGCCCCGGCGAGGCCTCGCGCATTCTGCGTGACCTCGGCGCCGATGAAAACGCCTTCACCAGCGACGATTACACCGCCTATTACCAAGTGCTGGCCCGTGACCGCCTGCCGGTAGCGCTGGAGCTGGAGGCCGATCGCCTTGCCAGCCTGCGTCTGCCTGCCGACGAGTTCAGCCGCGAAATCGAGGTCATCAAGGAAGAACGCCGCCTGCGCACCGACGACAAGCCCAATGCCAAGGCATTCGAGCTGTTCCGCGCCATGGCCTACCCGGCCAGCGGCTACCACACGCCGACCATTGGCTGGATGGCCGACCTGGAGCGTATGAAGGTCGAGGAACTTCGCCATTGGTACGAGTCCTGGTACGCCCCCAACAACGCCACCCTGGTGGTGGTCGGTGATGTCACCGCCGACGAGGTCAAGGGCCTGGCGCAGAAGTATTTCGGCAATATTCCCAAACGCGCCGTGCCGCCAGCCAAGCTGCCTCTGGAACTGGCCGAACCAGGTTGGCGCCAGTTGACCCTGCACGTACGCACCCAACTGCCAAGCCTGATCTACGGCTTCAACGTGCCCGGCCTGCCCACCGCCAAGGACCCACGTACGGTGCATGCCCTGCGCCTGATCTCGGCACTGCTCGACGGTGGCTACAGCGCCCGCATGCCGGCCCGCCTGGAGCGTGGCCAGGAACTGGTCGCCGGCGCTTCGTCCAGCTACAACGCCTTCACCCGCGGCGACAGCCTGTTCCTGATCTCGGCGACGCCGAATGTGCAGAAGCAGAAAACCCTCGCCGACGTCGAGAAAGGCATCTGGCAACTGCTTGACGAACTCAAGAGCACGCCACCCAGCGCCGAAGAGCTGGAACGCGTACGCGCCCAGGTCATCGCCGGCCTCGTCTACGACCGCGACTCCATCAGCAGCCAGGCCACCACCATCGGCCAGCTGGAAACCGTCGGCCTGTCCTGGAAGCTGATCGACAGCGAACTGGACGAGCTCAAGCGCGTCACCCCGCAGGACATCCAGAACGCCGCGCGCACCTACTTCACCCGCGAACGCCTGAGCGTTGCCCATGTACTGCCCGAGGAGTCCGCTCATGAGTGATCGCCGCGCACCACGCCCAACCCTGCTGGCCACGGGCATTCGTGCCCTGGCGCTGGCAGCTGTGCTGGCCGCTCCGGCCATGGCCGACAACGCTGCCAAGGCCGACAGCAGCGCAGCCCGCCCGGCCAACACCTTGCAATCGCTGGCCGAACTGAATGGCAAGGCACCCAGCCGGCGTCAGTTGAACATCCAGCACTGGAACACCGCCGAGGGTGCCCGGGTGCTGTTCGTCGAGGCTCGCGAACTGCCCATGTTCGACCTGCGTGTCACCTTCGCCGCCGGCAGCAGCCAGGATGGCGGCACGCCAGGCCTGGCCGCTCTGACCAACGCCATGCTCAACGAGGGCGTGGCCGGCAAGGACGTCACCGCCATCGCCGAGGGCTTCGAAGGCCTGGGTGCAGACTTTGGCAACGGCTCCTACCGCGACATGGCCGTCGCATCGCTGCGCAGCCTCAGTGCCAAGGACAAGCGCGAACCGGCCCTCAAACTGTTTACAGAGGTGGCGGGCAAGCCGACATTCCCCGAGGATGCCCTCAAGCGCATCAAGAACCAGATGCTGGCTGGCTTCGAGTATGAGAAGCAAAACCCCGGCAAGATCGCCGGCAAGGCCCTTTTCGGCAAGCTCTATGGCGACCACCCCTACGCCCACCCAAGCGACGGCACCGCCGAGAGCATCACGGGCATCAGCCTTGCGCAGTTGCGCGCGTTCCACGCAAAGGCCTATACCGGCGGCAATGCGGTAATCGCCCTGGTCGGCGACCTCAGCCGTGCAGAGGCCGAAGCCATCGCCGCACAGGTGTCTGCCGGCCTGCCCAAGGGCCCTGCGCTGGCCGCACCGGCCCAACCCACAGACGCCAAGGCCGGCCTGACCCACATCGACTTCCCGTCCAAGCAGACCCACCTGATGCTGGCCGAACTGGGGATCGACCGCCAGGACCCGGACTGGCCAGCCCTGTCCATGGGCAACCAGATCCTTGGCGGTGGCGCCTTCGGTACCCGGCTGATGAGCGAGGTGCGAGAGAAGCGCGGCCTGACCTACGGCGTTTACTCGGCATTCAGCCCGATGCAGGTGCGCGGCCCGTTCATGATCAACCTGCAAACCCGTGCCGAGCTTAGCGAAGGCACGCTCAAGCTGGTGCAAGGCATTCTCGCCGACTACCTGAAGACGGGCCCGACCCAACAGGAGCTGGACGATGCCAAGCGCGAGCTGGCCGGCAGCTTCCCGCTGTCCAATGCCAGCAACGCCAGCATCGTCGGCCAACTGGGCGCGATCGGCTTCTACAACTTGCCGCTGACCTGGCTGGAGGACTTCATGCAACAGTCCCAGGCCCTTACCGTCGAACAAGTCAAGGCAGCCATGAACAAACACCTGTCAGCCGATAAACTGGTGATCGTCACCGTTGGCCCGAAAGTGCCACAAAAACCGCTGCCAGCACCCACTGACAAGCCCTCCGAGCAACCGCTCGGGGTACCGGAGCACTAATGCCAAGATCCACCCCTCCCGCCCGCCCGCAAGCGGGCCAAAGCAAGGGCCAGGGCCACCTGCGCATCATCGCCGGCGAGTGGCGCAGCCGCCGCCTGGCGGTGCCGGAAGGCGAAGGCCTGCGGCCAACGCCTGACCGCGTACGGGAAACCGTATTCAACTGGCTGGCCCCCTACATCGAGGGTGCCCGCGTGCTGGACGCCTTCACCGGCAGTGGCGCCCTGGTGCTCGAAGCCCTGTCCCGTGGGGCCGAGGATGCCGTGGCGCTGGACAGCAACTCCGCAGCCATCGCCAACCTGAAGAACAACCTCGAAATCCTGCGCTGTCCTCGCGGGCAAATTCTGCAGACCGACGCCCTGCGCTACCTGCAAGGCCCGGCCAAGCAGCAGTTCGATGTCGTGTTCCTCGACCCGCCGTTCCACCAGGACCTGTTGGCCAACACCTGCAACATGCTGGAGCAGAACCAGTGGCTGAGCGAGCAGGCATGGGTCTACACCGAAAGCGAAGCGGCACCCTCGACCTTGCAACTGCCAGGCAACTGGCGCCTGCACCGCGAGAAGAAGACCGGCCAGGTGCACTACGCACTCTGGCAGCGGGGCTGATTACCCGCCGGGTGGGGTGTACGCAGTGACCACACCCCACCTGCGCCATGGTTGAAGCTGCACCTTCACTTCCACCAATAGCGCAGGTACTGGGGCGCTGTTTCGTGGCAAGCTAGAACGGCACATCATGAGTCGCCTAGCATGCCCAGCCACAACGCCACATTCCGTCCGGCCATAGGCCTGTCCAATCCCCACCTGCAGACCCTGTGGGGGCCGCTCTGGCGCAAGCTGCCTGAGCTGCAGCGTGACCGCGAGCGACTGTGGCTGGCCGACGGCGACTTCATCGACCTGGACTGGCACGGCCCGCACCAACCCCATGCACCACTGGTACTGGTGCTGCATGGGCTGACCGGCTCGTCTCACTCACCTTACGTGAAAGGCTTGCAGCAAGCGCTGCAAGGCCGCGGCTGGGCCAGCGTGGCAGTGAACTGGCGTGGTTGTTCAGGCGAACCCAACCTGTTGCCGCGCAGCTACCATTCCGGCGCCAGCGAAGACCTGGCGGAAATCGTCAGTCATCTTCGCGCCCAGCGTCCGCTGGCGCCGCTGTACGCGGTGGGCTATTCGCTGGGTGGCAATGTACTGTTGAAATACTTGGGTGAGAGCGGCGTCGCCAGCCAACTGGAGGCAGCAGTTGCAGTATCGGTGCCCTTTCGCCTGGACCACTGTGCCGACCGTATCGGCCAAGGATTCTCCAAGGTGTATCAGGCGCATTTCATGCGCGAGATGCTGGCGTATGTTCAGCTCAAGCAGCGGCACTTCCACGCCCAGGGCCAGCATGAACAGCTGGCGACACTGGAACGCCTGGGCCAACTCGACAACTTGCGCACATTCTGGGACTTCGACGGAAAAGTCACTGCACCGCTCAATGGCTTTCGCGATGCACACGACTACTATCGCCGCTCATCCAGCCACTTCTTCCTTGGCCAGAACCGCACACCAACGCTGATCATCCATTCCAGCGATGACCCATTCGTGTCCAGCCACAGCCTGCCGACGGCCCGTGAACTGTCACCACAGACCCGCTTCGAACTGCATGACCGCGGTGGGCATGTGGGTTTTGTCGATGGCAGCCTGCGAAATCCGGGGTACTACCTGGAACGACGGATTCCGCAGTGGCTGGTGGACGGTAGCTAGCCTCAATTCGTAACGGCTGCCCGCCCCACAGGGTTCAACCCGGTCTGCTTACTCGCCAGTGGCCACAGCATGCTGCGGGTTGTTGATCCAATCGCTCCACGACCCGGCATACAACTTGCCCAGCGGGTACCCCGCCAGCGCCATGGCAAACAGGTTATGGCAAGCCGTTACCCCAGAGCCGCAGTAAGACACCAACTGCGCCGGTGCCCGCCCGGCCAGCTTTTCAGCAAAGCGCTGCTTAAGCTGATCCGCCGGCAAAAAACGCCCATCAGCCCCCAGGTTGTCGGTAAACGCCGCGCACTGGGCACCGGGAATATGCCCCGCCACCGGGTCGATCGGCTCCACTTCACCACGAAAACGCGGCAAGGCACGCGCATCGATCAAGGTCAGGTCTATGCTACCAAGGCGCTTGCCCAGATGGTCGGCATCAATCAGCAGCTTCGCGTCCGGTTCACCACTGAAAGTGCCCTCTCGTTTGGGCGGCGGGTCCAGGCTCAACGGCAGGTGCGCCGCGTGCCAGGCCTTCAGGCCGCCGTCGAGAATCGCCACACCGCTGCGCTTGCCCAGCCAGACCAGCAGCCACCAGGCCCGGGCGGCAAAGGCGCCGGGGCCATCGTCGTACAGCACCACTTCGCTATCGTTGTTCAGGCCCCACTCTCGCAGGCGCTCGACCAGCCGCTGCGGATCGGGCAACGGGTGGCGCCCGGTGCGCCCCTTGCTCACCGGCCCGCTGAGGTCGCGGTCCAGGTCGGCAAAATGCGCCCCGGCAATATGCCCCTGGGCATAGCTGCGCTGGCCATAGTCCACATCCTCGAGAGCAAAACGGCAGTCGAGGATCACCAACCCGGGCGAGTCCAGTCGCTCGGCCAACTGCTGCGGGGTGATCAATTGCGCAAGGGGCATGACAATCTCCTGATCAATGGCACGAGGGCCCTGAGCTAGTGCTCCAGGGCCTGGTTGAACGGTACATGGAATTCCTCGCACAGTGCGTCCACGGCAGTGCGAGCATTGTCGGTGACGAAGCCGAGTTCCAGCACCAGCACCTGATAGACGCCGCGCTTGAAGGCTTCTTCACCCAAGTGCGCGGAATGTTCACGCGTGGTGCTGAGAAAACGTACCCATGACGTCAGCACGATCCAGGCGTTGATGGTCAGCGATTCGATCTGTGCCGGCGCCATGGCCAGGATGCCCGCCTCGACGAAGCCGCGGTAGATCGCCTGGCCCTGGCGCAGGCAGCGCTCGGAAAATCGCCGGTAACGGGCGGCCAGTTCGGCATCGCTGTCCAGCAGATGCTCCAGGTCACGGTGCAGGAAGCGGTAGTTCCACATCGCCGCCAGCAGGGCCTTGAGGTAGAAGCGCTTGTCTTCCACGGTTGCCGCGCGGCCCTGTGGCGGGCGCAGAAAGCTGTCCACCAGCGCTTCGTACTGGCTGAACAACAGGGCAATGATCGCCTGCTTGTTGGGGAAGTGGTAATACAGGTTGCCGGGCGAGATTTCCATGTGCGCGGCGATGTGGTTGGTACTGACGCTGCGTTCGCCCTGCTGGTTGAACAGCTCCAGGCTGTTCTGCACGATGCGCTCTCGGGTCTTCATGCGCGGGGCCATGCTCAGCTCCCAGTCTGCGGGCCTTCATCAAAGGTTTATCTTACGGCTTATTACAGGTGGAATGCACCGTTGAACGGCCTGTAAAAATTCGCACCATGGTACAAATTAGAGTATAGGCTCTAGGCAACCCCTGCCCGGACTCGACACCGCCATGAACTCGTCCAGTGCCTTGCCCTCTGTGCAATCCGACCTCGACCTCGCGACGGCGTTCGCGGCCCAGCGCCTGGCCTTTGCCGGTAACCCGCTGCCACCGGTGGCGCAGCGGCGGCAGTGGCTGAAAAGCCTGCGTGAAGCCTTGCTGAGCAGCCAGGCAGAACTGATCGACGCCATCAGCCAGGATTTTGCCGGGCGCAGTGCGGACGAGACCTTGCTGGCCGAGCTGCTACCGTCAGTACAGGGCCTGCGCCACGCCGAAAAGCACTTGCAACGCTGGATGCGCAGCAGCCGACGCCGCGTCGGCCTGGCGTTCCAGCCGGCCAGCGCACAGGTGCGCTATCAACCCTTGGGCGTGGTCGGCATCATCGTACCGTGGAACTACCCGCTGTTCCTCGCCATCGGCCCGTTGACCTGCGCCCTGGCCGCCGGCAACCGGGTCATGCTCAAGCTTAGCGAGGCCACGCCCGCGACGGGCCTGGCCCTGCAGCAAGTGCTCGAGCGCGTGTTCCCCACAGACCTGGTCAGCGTTGTGCTCGGTGAGGTCGAGGTGGGCCAGGCCTTCGCCCGCCTGCCCTTCGACCACCTGCTGTTCACCGGTGCCACCAGCGTGGGCCGCCAGGTGATGCAGGCTGCCGCACACAACCTGACCCCGGTCACCCTGGAGCTGGGTGGCAAGTCCCCCGCTATTGTTTCTGCCGATGTGCCGCTGGACAGCGCCGCCGAGCGCATCGCCTTCGGCAAGACCCTCAACGCCGGCCAGACCTGCGTCGCCCCCGACTACGTACTGGTGCCGCGCGAACGGCTGCCCGCCTTCAGCGACGCCTACCAGCGCGCCGTGCACCGACTGTACCCGCGCATCGCCGACAACCCCGACTACACCGCCATCATCAACCCGCGCCAGTTGCAGCGCTTGCAGCACCTGCTGGACGATGCCCGCGCCAAAGGCGCGCAAGTACTCGACTTGTACCCAGGCGAAGCCCCTCAGGGCCGGCGCATGCCGCCACACTTGCTGCTGGACGTGAACGACAGCATGCAGGTGATGCAGGACGAAATCTTCGGCCCGCTACTACCGCTAGTGCCTTATGACGGCATCGACCAGGCCTTGGCCTACATCAACCAGCGCCCGCGCCCATTGGCGCTGTACTTCTTTGGCTATGACCGCCGAACCCAGGAGCATGTGCTGCGTCACACCCACTCCGGTGGTGTGTGCCTGAACGACACCTTGCTGCATGTCGCCCAGGACGATCTGCCCTTCGGTGGCATCGGCCCTTCAGGCATGGGCCACTACCATGGTCACGACGGTTTCCTGACCTTCAGCAAGGCCAAGGCGGTACTTGCCAAGCAACGTTTCAACGCCGCACGGCTGATTTACCCGCCTTATGGCAAAGCCTTGCAGCGCCTGGTCTACAAATTGTTCATCCGCTGAGGGCCGCGCCATGCACCGCCGCGAACTGCTGCGCTTCAGCCTCGGCGCCAGTGCTTTTCTGGCTGGCGCCAGCCTGGTGGGGTGCAGCGCGCAAACCGCCGCGACCGGCTATCAGGTACTCCGTGACGACGACCTGCCCCTGCTGCGTGCGCTGATCCCGGTGGTCCTGGCCGGTACACAGGCCACCGATGCGCCGGTGTTGCGCAGCCTCGACAACAAGCTCGCGGCGTTGTCGCCGGAAATGCTCAAGCTCACCCGGCAATTGTTCGACGTGCTCAGCCTGCCGCTGACTCGCGGCCCGCTGACCGGCGTCTGGGGCAGCTGGGGCCAAGCTGGCACCACACAGGTCACGGCGTTCCTGCAGCGTTGGCAGGACAGCTCGCTGAACCTGCTACGCATGGGGCACGCCTCGTTGCTGCAACTGCTGCAAATGGCCTGGTACGAACGCCCCGAATCCTGGGCAGACTGCGGTTACCCGGGCCCACCAAAAATCTGAAAACAACAAGAGCATCGCCAATGCCTGTCCCCGACCCGTTTCGCCAAGGCCTCGAACGCGGCTGGATCACCCACGACGCCTCGCGCCTGGAGCACGACCTGTTTCTGGAGGCCGACATCGCCGTGATCGGCAGTGGTGCCGGCGGCGCCACCAGCGCACAGGTGCTCAGCGCTGCCGGTTTCAAGGTACTGCTGATCGAAGAAGGCCCACTGAAGACCAGCAGCGATTTTCACCTGCTGGAGAATGAAGCTTACGCCAGCCTTTACCAGGAAGGCCTGGGGCGCATGAGCAAGGATGGCGCCATTACCATCCTGCAGGGCCGTGCCGTGGGGGGCACCACGCTGGTGAACTGGACCTCGAGCTTTCGCACCCCGCCGCAAACCCTGGCGCACTGGGCCTCGGTCCACGGCGTGAACGGTTTGGGCGAGGATGAACTACGCCCCTGGTTCGAACGCATGGAGCAGGAACTGGGTATCAGCCCCTGGGCCTTGCCGCCGAATGCCAACAACGATGTGCTGCGTCGGGGCTGCGAACATCTGGGCTACCGCTGGGGGGTGATCCCGCGCAACGTGCGCGGCTGCTGGAACCTGGGCTACTGCGGCATGGGTTGCCCGGTGAATGCCAAACAATCGATGCTGGTGACCCGTATACCTGCCACCCTCGAGCAAGGCGGCGAGCTGCTGTACCTGGCACGGGCCGAGCGCTTCACCCACAACGGCGAACGCATTCAGAGCCTGACATGCCAGGCCCTGGACGCCCAAGGCATACACCCAACCGGCAGGCAGGTCAGCGTGCGGGCACGCCATTACCTCCTGGCCGGTGGCGGTATCAACAGCCCGGCCCTGCTGCTGCGCTCTGCCGCGCCCGACCCACATGGCCGCCTGGGCAAGCGGACCTTCCTGCACCTGGTCAACTTCAGTGCGGCACGCTTCAGCGAGCGTATCGACCCCTACTATGGCGCCCCGCAGTCGATCTACAGCGACCATTTCCAGTGGCAAGGGGGCGCAGACGGTCCGGTTGGCTACAAGCTGGAAGTACCGCCGCTGCATCCGGCCCTGGCCAGCACCCTGCTGGGCGGGCACGGCCACGAGAATGCCCGGCGCATGGCCGAGCTGCCCCATACCCATGTGATGCTGGCGCTGCTACGCGATGGTTTTCACCCCGAAAGCCAGGGTGGGACCGTGGAACTGCGCGGCGATGGTTCACCCGTGCTCGATTACCCGGTCACCGACTACCTGCGTGACGGCTTGCGGCGCGCCTACCGGAGCATGGCACAAGTCCAGTTTGCCGCTGGCGCCACCCAGGTAACCCCGGTGCACAGCGACGCCAGCGCCGCATCAGGCCTGGAGCAGGCCCTGACCATGATCGACAGGCTGCGCCTGGAGCTCTTCCGCACGCGCTTGGGCAGCGCCCATGTGATGGGCGGCTGCGCCCTCGGCGAAGATCCGCGCCAGGCGGTGTGCGACAGCCTGGGCCGCCATCACCAGCTGGAAAGCCTGTCGATTCACGACGGCTCGCTGTTCCCCACCAGCATCGGCGCCAACCCGCAATTGTCGGTGTATGCCATCAGCGCCAGGCTCAGTGAAGCACTGGCCACCCGCCTGGCACACAGCGCATGACAACGAATATGACCCCTGTCTATAGTGCCATCAGTCGGCCGCATGACTTGGCCGGGGCGCCGTCGCTGCGCTACCATCCGACTCCCCAACGCACTCCAGCCAGGATGACGCGATGAACCGAGTGTTGTACCCGGGTACTTTCGACCCCATTACCAAAGGCCATGGCGATCTGGTCGAGCGCGCTTCGCGGCTATTCGACCACGTGATCATCGCGGTGGCGGCCAGCCCCAAGAAAAACCCGTTGTTCCCGCTGGAACAACGGGTTGAGCTCGCCCGTGAGGTCACCAAGCACCTGCCCAATGTCGAAGTCATCGGCTTCTCTTCCCTGTTGGCGCATTTCGCCAAGGAACAGGGTGCCAACGTCTTCCTGCGTGGCCTGCGTGCGGTGTCCGACTTCGAGTACGAGTTCCAGCTGGCGAACATGAACCGGCAACTGGCCCCCGATGTCGAGAGCCTGTTCCTGACGCCGTCGGAGCGTTATTCGTTCATTTCCTCGACCTTGGTCCGGGAGATTGCAGCGCTGGGCGGTGATATCAGCAAGTTCGTCCACCCGGTGGTAGCCGACGCGCTGACTGAACGCTTCAAGAAGCAAGCCTGACGCCTGATTGTCGCGCCCGCGTGCACTGCGGGCGCGAATGCGGCACAATTGTGCCCATTGCGTTGAACATGCCCGGGCTGTGAGCCCCGGCCGGAGCCCCCATGTCCCTGATCATCACCGACGATTGCATCAATTGCGACGTCTGCGAACCCGAGTGCCCGAACGAGGCTATCTCCCAAGGCGAAGAGATCTACGTGATCGACCCTAACCTGTGCACCCAGTGCGTAGGCCATTACGACGAGCCGCAGTGCCAGCAGGTCTGCCCGGTCGACTGCATCCCGCTGGATGAAGCGCACCCGGAAACCGAAGAACAGCTGATGGCCAAGTATCGCCGGATCACTGGCAAGGGCTGATCACTGCCCTTCTCTGCACGGTCCCTGTGGGAGCGGGCATGCCCGCTCCCACAGTTACCGCGGCAACGTTCAGGTTTCGCTTCAACAGGTTCGCAGCGAACGTTTCATCGCTGGCAACGCGGGCAGTACACGCTCGCCCTCTGCCCCAGCTTCACCTCGCGCAACTCAGTGCCGCATACCTTGCACGGCTGCCCGCCACGCCCGTACACAAACAGTTCCTGCTGGAAGTACCCCGGCTGCCCGTCGCCACCGATGAAGTCACGCAGGGTAGTACCGCCCTGCTCGATCGCCGCCGCCAGCACCCGCTTGATCTCGGTCGCCAGCTTCAGGTAGCGCGCCCGGGAAATCCCGCCCGCCTCCCGGCGTGGGTCGATACCGGCAGCAAACAGCGCCTCGGTGGCGTAGATGTTGCCCACTCCCACCACCACCGCGTTGTCCATGATGAACGGCTTGACCGCCATCGACCGCCCGCGGGACAGCTGGAACAGCCGCTCACCATCGAACAGGTCGGTCAGCGGCTCAGGCCCCAGGCGCAGCAGTAGCTCATGGTTCAGAGGGTCCAGGCTCCACAGCATGGCACCAAAGCGGCGTGGGTCGGTGTAGCGCAGCATCAGCCCGGACTCCAGTTCGATGTCGACATGCTCATGCTTGGCCGCCGGCAAGCCCAGCTCGACCAGCCGCAGGTTGCCCGACATGCCCAAGTGGCTGATCAGCGTCCCCACTTCGGCATTGATCAACAGGTACTTGGCGCGTCGCTCCACGCTGACGATGCGCTGCCCTGACAGACGCACATCGAGGTCTTCCGGAATCGGCCAGCGCAGGCGTCGGTCGCGTAACACCACACGGCTGACGCGCTGGCCTTCCAGGTGTGGCGCAATACCGCGCCGGGTGGTTTCTACTTCTGGCAATTCCGGCATGTGTCAGTGTCCGCCCAACTCGCGAATGTTCTGCTTGAGGTTTTCGAAATCGTATTCCGACAAGCCAATGTAATCGAGCACCAACGGGCCGACCGCATTCCATTCGTGGTCCACCGACTGGTTGCCCAGCACCCGGTAGGACGCGCAGATATGCTCGGCCATCTTCAGCACCGCCAGCAGGTTTTTCAGCTGGCTCTGGGTGTTGCGCGAGGTATCGTCGCGGAACACGGCCAAGGCATTGTGGTGGTTGGCGATGGCCGCACTGAGGTGTTCGGGCAAGCGCCAGGATTTGGCTGTGAAGTAGCCAACCACTGAATGGTTGGTGTTGAACGCTCGGTTTTCGGTATCGACCACGCGTGTTTCTTCATCGGCCTTGGCGTATGCCTCTTCCAGCACGTCCATGTAAGTGGGGAAGCGCTTGAGCATCAACGGCACGCCACAGTCATGGAAGAGGCCAAGGGTATAGGCCTCGTCCGCCGCCTGAATGCCGGTTCGCTTGGCCAGCGTCAGGCAGGTCATCGCCACGTCCTGGGCGGTATCCCAGAAGCGGTTGAGGGTAACGATGGTCTCGTCGCTCATCTCACCCTTGATCGACTGGGCGTTGATCAGGTTGATGATCGAACGACTACCCAGCAGGTTCACCGCACGCTGGATCGAACCGATCTTGTTGGACAAGCCGAAGTGCGGAGAGTTGACCAGCTTGAGCAAGGCGCCAGAGAGGCCCGGGTCCTGGGAAATCAGCTTGGCGATGGTTTCCAGGTCCGGGTCAGGCATGTACTGCTCGAACTGCAGATCGACCATGATCTGCGGTTGAGGCGGGATGGTGATGCCTTGCAAGGCTTGCTGGATCTGTTCGGCGCTGAGTTCTTGGGACATACGTGCACACTCGTTTAGGACGCGGCATTTTAACCCTCTAAGCGCCCCCGGTTACCACTCCTCTAAAGGCGAAAGCACCGCAGACACGTTATAATCCCGCTCTTTTTCCCGGAGCGACGTCATGTCCCTGCCCAGCCTTCGCCTCAAAGCCAATGCCGACCGCCGCCTGCGCGCCGGCCACCTGTGGGTCTACAGCAACGAAGTCGATGTCAGCGCGACCCCTTTGCAAGGCTTCCAGGCGGGTCAGCAGGCCATTCTCGAGGCAGCCAACGGCAAGCCGCTGGGCATCGTCGCGCTGAGCCCTAACAACCTGATCTGCGCCCGCCTGCTGTCACGCGACATCAAGCTGCCGCTGGACAAGTCGCTGCTGGTACACCGCCTGAACGTCGCCCTGTCGCTGCGCGAGCGCCTGTTCGACCAGCCGTGCTACCGCCTGGTCTACGGTGACTCCGACCTGCTCCCAGGCCTGGTGGTCGACCGCTTCTTCGATATCCTCGTGGTGCAGCTGGCCTCGGCCACCATGGAAGCGCACAAGGATGACGTGATCGCCGCACTGGTGCAGGTGCTCAAGCCCAGCGGCATCCTGTTCAAGAACGATTCCGCCGCGCGCGACGCCGAAGGCCTGCAGCGCTATGTCGAGACCGTCTACGGCGAAGTGCCGGACTGGGTGCCGCTGGAAGAGAACGGCGTCAAGTTCGAGGCCCCGGTGCGCGAAGGCCAGAAGACGGGCTGGTTCTACGACCACCGCATGAACCGCGCCCGTCTGGCACCGTACGTGAAGGGCAAGCGTGTACTCGACCTGTTCAGCTACATCGGCGGCTGGGGCGTGCAAGCCGGTGCCTTTGGCGCCAGCGAAGTGTTCTGTGTCGATGCCTCGGGCTTTGCCCTGGACGGCGTGGAGCGTAATGCTGCACTGAACGGCATCAGCGAGAAGCTGACCTGCATCGAAGGCGACGTGTTCGAAGCCCTGCGCGAGCTGAAGGCGGCCGAAGAACGCTTCGACGTGATCATTGCCGACCCACCTGCCTTCATCAAGCGCAAAAAAGACCTGAAAAACGGCGAAGCGGCCTACCGCCGCCTGAACGAACAGGCCATGCGCATGTTGAACAAAGACGGCATCCTCGTCAGCGCCTCGTGCTCGATGCACCTGCCCGAGGACGATCTGAACAACATCCTGCTGACCAGCGCCCGCCACCTGGACCGCAACATGCAGTTGCTCGAGCGAGGCGGTCAGGGCCCGGATCACCCGGTACACCCGGCCATCGCCGAAACCCGCTACATCAAAAGCATCACCTGCCGGTTACTGCCGAACAGCTGAAATCTGCCAAAAAGGGCCGCCCAGCGGCCCTTTCCTGCCGCAATCCCCCCGCCAACCATCCACATCTGCATTCCCTCACCGCGCCAGCGGTGTAGAATCGGCCTATTCATCGCCAGTCATCCCCGGCGGGTTTATGAGCTCTGGTCAAGCACGCGGCGATCCCGCGCCGTCTTGGCCCCATCCGTGCCAGTGGCAACCGGCCTGCGGCGCAAAGGACAAGAGAAGCTCACTCCCCTATTTGTGACCTGATTAAGCCGCCAGGAGTGTTTCATGCCTGATTATCGTTCCAAGACTTCCACCCAAGGCCGCAACATGGCCGGCGCCCGCGCCCTGTGGCGCGCCACCGGGATGAAGGACGAAGACTTCAAGAAACCGATCATTGCCATCGCCAACTCGTTCACCCAGTTCGTCCCGGGCCATGTGCACCTGAAGGACCTGGGCCAGCTGGTGGCTCGCGAAATCGAACGCGCCGGTGGCGTGGCCAAGGAATTCAACACCATCGCGGTCGATGACGGCATCGCCATGGGCCACGACGGCATGCTGTACTCGCTGCCAAGCCGCGAAATCATTGCCGACGCCGTGGAATACATGGTCAATGCGCACTGCGCTGACGCCATCGTCTGCATCTCCAACTGCGACAAGATCACCCCCGGCATGCTGATGGCCGCCCTGCGCCTGAACATCCCGGTGATCTTCGTTTCCGGCGGCCCGATGGAAGCCGGCAAGACCAAGCTGGCCAGCCACGGCCTGGACCTGGTCGATGCCATGGTCATCGCAGCCGACTCCACGGCCTCCGACGAGAAAGTCGCAGAATACGAGCGCAGCGCCTGCCCGACCTGCGGTTCGTGCTCCGGCATGTTCACCGCCAACTCGATGAACTGCCTGACCGAAGCCCTGGGCCTGGCCCTGCCGGGCAACGGCTCGACCCTGGCCACCCACTCCGACCGCGAGCAGCTGTTCCTCACGGCCGGCCGCACCATCGTCGAGCTGTGCAAACGCTACTATGGCGAGAATGACGAGTCGGTCCTGCCACGCAGCATCGCCAACTTCAAAGCGTTCGAAAACGCCATGATGCTGGACATCGCCATGGGCGGTTCGACCAACACCATCCTGCACCTGCTGGCAGCAGCACAGGAAGGTGAAGTGGCGTTCGACCTGCGCGACATCGACCGCCTGTCACGCAAAGTGCCGCAGCTGTGCAAAGTGGCGCCGAACATCCAGAAGTACCACATGGAAGACGTCCACCGCGCTGGTGGCATCTTCAGCATCCTCGGTTCGCTGGCCCGTGGCGGCCTGCTGCACACCGACCTGCCGACCGTGCACAGCCGCAGCATGGAAGAAGCCATCGCCAAATGGGACATCACCCAGACCGATGACGAAGCCGTGCACACCTTCTTCAAGGCCGGCCCTGCCGGTATCCCGACCCAGACCGCATTCAGCCAGTCGACCCGTTGGGAAACCCTCGACGACGACCGTGAAAACGGCTGTATCCGCAGCTTCGAACACGCCTACTCGCAAGAGGGCGGCCTGGCCGTGCTGTACGGCAACATCGCGCTGGATGGCTGCGTGGTCAAAACCGCCGGTGTCGACGAATCGATCCACGTGTTCGAGGGCACCGCGAAGATCTTCGAAAGCCAGGACAGCGCCGTGCGCGGCATCCTCGCCGACGAGGTGAAAGCCGGCGACATCGTGATCATCCGCTACGAAGGCCCGAAAGGCGGCCCAGGCATGCAAGAGATGCTGTACCCGACCTCGTACCTCAAGTCCAAAGGCCTGGGCAAGGCCTGCGCCCTGCTCACCGACGGTCGCTTCTCGGGCGGTACCTCGGGCCTGTCGATCGGCCACGCCTCGCCAGAGGCCGCGGCGGGTGGCGCCATCGGCCTGGTGCGCGACGGCGACAAGGTACTGATCGACATCCCTAACCGTTCGATCAACCTGCTGGTCAGCGATGAAGAGCTGGCGGAACGCCGTGTCGAGCAGGACAAGAAGGGCTGGAAGCCAGCCGAGGTCCGTCCACGCAAGGTGACCACGGCGCTCAAGGCCTATGCGCTGCTGGCCACCAGTGCCGACAAGGGCGCGGTGCGTAACAAGGCAATGCTCGAAGGGCTGTAAGGGCTTTTAGCGTGAAAAAAAGAACCGGCGCCCTGGGCGCCGGTTTTTTTTGATTGTTCATTGACGGTCAGTGAAGCGAGGTGACTGGGTCGGATCGAAACATTGACAGCTTTTGAAGAGCGATTCCAAGTGCCTCGTCATCGAACAGTTTGCTTTTTCGAGCAGCGGCACCTACCCCTCCTGACCAACTTTTCAGGTGTTCGCGAACTGCCGGGACTGTCGGCTCAACACCATCTTCATGCAATAACCAATCAACGGTGGCCAGCAGCTCCATACCAAACGGAGACTCGAAACCATCAATCAACTCGGCAGTGAACTCCAACGCCGGCAAATAGGCCTTGGCTTCACTGTTCAGATACGCCTGTAAAAATGACTTGCGCCCCTCATCAAACCAGATAACGTCCAGAGGGCCTGCATCGCTGATCCGCTTTCGGCAGTGTAAATAGCTGCCATCCAGGTTATCTAGCAGGTGCTCAAGCCGGTTGGCGTAAGGACCATACTTATGAGCGACAAACTTCAATTCCAATGGATTGATGCCTGGCGTGAACCGCTCGATTGATCGCTCCAGAAACCAGGCAAGCTTCTGGACTTCGAGCAAGCTGCACTCCATCCCCAGCACCCAATAGCGGCGCACAAGCTCTGCAATCAAGGCTCGAGCCGGGGTCAAAACCTCAACACCACTGCGCTTGGAAACGTTTTGATAATTTGCCGTAGGCTCGAAAACGAAAACATCCGCGTCCAGATCACCCAGAACGCTCTGAATCTGTTCTCGTACCGCAGCCCAAGGCAACCCTCCATTACCAGCACCAAGTGGAGGGATAGCAATCGATGCCACCTGGTTATTGATAATGAAGTTGCGCAAATCATGAAGGCCCTCGACGATCCAGCCGATTTGCGAAGGTGAGCGCCAATGCCGCTTGGTTGGGAAATTCACAATCCAGCGTGGACCGTCCAGCTCACGCACTTCAGTAACAAACATCTTCCCGGTAACTACCTCTTTCGCTTTGCAGGCAGCAGCATACTGGCGATAGTTCTCGACAAAACGCTCCTTGAACATCAGCGCGATGCCTTTCCCCATCACCCCTACGGTGTTAACTGTGTTAACCAGCGCTTCGGCCTTGGCCTCCAGCAGGTTACCTTGCATAAAGCGGATCATTAGAAGTACCACCCAGGACGAGCATACACAGGGAGATTCAATCGACGTTGCTGAACCTCCTTGTCGACACGCCCCTTCAAAGCTTCGTTGTAGCAGACAATTCCCAGAAGGGCAGCAACTGGGACATGTCCATGGATAAGGGCCTCCGCCTGATAACGCTCCATTTTCCGAGGGTCATCAGGGTCACGTTTGAAATCCCTGCGCTGCAAAATCTCCCAATCGATTTTGTCCAGCTGCGTGAGGTCACTGTAGTAGCCGGCCCAATGCGGGTAGGCATGGGCATCCGTGAACACAAACTGCAAACCCAGCGACTGCGCATGGTACAGGCTGGAGACAAGAATCACGATCTCTTCGTTCCGCCGCTGAGGAACACCCCACCCCGAATGAATATTCTTCATCATCACGGAGAACGGGGTGAAGTAGAACGGTACATAATCTGCCAGCGTCCCATTGGGTTCCAGAGGCACACGGCGTTGCGCTCGCTTGCTGATCAGCTCTGGATTGCCAATTCCAACGTAGGTGCTGGAAAGCTTCCCGGAGGAGACCGCGTGCAGCCCATGATCCAGAACCCACGACAGGTTATCGCGGTGAACAATTCGCCAGATGAGTGCCTTGGATGGGTTGAGACTGGAATAAATCATCTAGGTGGGAACATGTTTGGATTCGAGTCGATCCACAGATTGCCCATCCCCGCTCCTCTTGCTTCCCGCGCTACGGATTGCTGGATTTCAGGTGATGGCGTATAGATTTTTGAAAACTGGGCCGCCAGTACTGGGCCCGGGGCTAAGCACTCAGCCATGCAAATGTGCTTGCACAAGGGATCACGATACTCTCGTCGCTCCATCATGTCCCAGTCAATTGCTCCAAACCCTGCTTCATAATCCAGTAACTCGAACGTGCCACCGGCCAACGGATGCCTTGGTATCACCCGCCAGTTGGACTGACGAGCGTGGCTTCTGGCCACGGCAATTAACACAAAACGCTCACCCGATTGATCCTGATGCACTCTGCCATCGAAGGGGTTTTTCGCAAACCAATGAAATGGCACAAACTGTTCCAGCCCCTCATCCCGCCGGCCTTCGATAATTTCAGGATCAGTGATATCGGTAAAACCGGCCTGCAAGTGGGCTCTGGGAAGCAAGCCCCTTCGCATGATGGAAGGGACATTTTCAATACTTGTCAGGTGGTAGATGAACTGCTGATCTCGAATAGCCACTGGCAACCTCCGGCAGAAATGACATCCATGTGCCATCAACCATAGTCATTGGATCCACACCTGCCAGGGCGCAGCCAGCTCAAATCAAACCTAACCCCTATTGAATCTGCTCCGGCGTGACGATCACCCAGTTCTTGTCGGCCGTCACCGGCAACCCTTCCTTGGCCTGCGCCGCCGCATTTTTGGCAATCATCCCGTTGAGCTGGTCCATGTACTTGGCCTTGCGGTTTATCCACAGGTGGATACCGCCTTTGCCCACATCCACACCGTGGAACTGCATGTAGCCATCGCTGGTCGGCGTGTCGCCGCCCACCAGCACCGGTTTCTTCCATTCATCGATGTAGGTAAGGATCGCCGCCTGCTTGCCCGCCATCCAGGTGGCCGGAGTCCACAGGTAGGGGGTCAGCTCCAGGCCCTCGTTAGCCTTGGCATCGTAGTGCCCGGCGCTGATCTGCTTGCGCGCAGTGGTCAGCTGGCCGCTGGCGCGGTCCTTGAGCAGCAGGCTCACGCCAATCACGTTCTGGGGTTTCACGTTGTATCCATACTTGGGGTCCGAGGCGACCATGCGTACCAGCTCTTCGGAGGCAGCCGAAACCACATAGACCTCGATGCCATTCTCCATCAGCTTGTTGTACAGCTCGGCCTGGCCCTTGAAGACCTTGGGCGGCTGAACCTCGATGGCCTTGACCTGGTCGCCTTCGTAATAGGTGCTGGGGATCGGCTTGGTCGAGGCCATCAGCTCATCCACCTGCGCCTTCAGCTGCTTGAGGGTAAAACCGGAGAACACCTGGGCTACCCACGGGTAGCAGACCATGTCATCGATTTCACACAGCCGGTAGTAGTAACTGAACAGGCTTTCCTTGTGCTCGGCAGTGTCCTTGAACGGCATCAGCTTCAACGAAGGGTCGAGCTTGTCGCGGCTTAGCAGGCCCTTGTTTTCCATGAACGGAAGCAAGGCTTCTTCCAGGTCATAGCGGTAACTGGTGTTGTCCATGTCGAATACCGCGTAGTTACCCTTGTTGGCATTGGCGGCGATCATGCTGTCGAGCTGTTTGGCCGCGTCGGCAGGCCAGTGTTTGAGCTCGGTGGCGAAGGTTTCGATACTGAACAGCAGGGACAGGCCGATGGCGGCGGCTTTCACAGCGACTTTCATGTACGAATCTCCTGAAATGACCCAGAAACGCTAGTGCAACAATCCTCACTGCAAACCCTCGATAACGACCCCCAGGCAACTGTAAACGCCTTGTTCATTGCAATTCGCGACACCTCGTTATTCCATAAACGACTATGTAAATTCCATTTGGGTATAAATTCGTTTGTTTTCAGGCTGTTAGCATTTCCGTTCGCAATCGCTCACAGAGGCGATGCCACTTCTGCTTTTTTCTGCTGGAGCTTCAATGAACCTGCCGCTGTCACTCAACCTGCTGGCGTTCCTGGCCCTGTTGCTGGGCCTGGCACAAACCCGCCGCACCGACTGGAGCCTGGCCAAGAAGGTACTGCTTGGCCTGGTGCTGGGCGTGGTCTTCGGCCTTGTGCTGCATACGATCTATGGCGCAGGCCACCCCGTGCTCAAGGCAACCATCGCCTGGCTCGATCTGGTCGGCAACGGCTATGTCGGCCTGTTACAAATGATCGTCATGCCGCTGATCTTCGCCTCGATCCTCAGTGCCGTGGCACGTTTGCACAATGCCTCTTCGCTGGGCCGCATCAGCGTGCTGAGCATCGGCACCCTGCTGCTGACCACTGCCATTGCTGCCCTGATCGGCATTGTGTTGACCAACCTGTTCGGCCTAAGCGCCGAGGGCCTGGTGGCCGGCGTCCAGGAAAGCGCACGCATGCAGGTTATCCACAGTGACTACGCGGGCAAGGTCGCCGACCTCAACATCCCGCAACTGCTGCTGTCGTTCATCCCCAGCAACCCGGTAGGTGACCTGGCGCGGGCCAAGCCGACCTCGATCATCAGCGTGGTGATCTTTGCGGTGTTCCTCGGCCTGGCCGCGCTGCAGTTGATCAAGGACGACGCCGAGAAGGGCGAGCGCGCCCTGTCGGCCATCGACACCCTGCAGGCGTGGGTGATGCGCCTGGTGCGGGTCGTGATGAAGCTGACCCCCTATGGCGTGCTGGCGTTGATGACCAAAGTCGTGGCCAGCTCCAACACGGAGGACATCCTCAAGCTGGGCAGCTTCGTGGTGGTGTCGTACCTGGGCCTGGGGTTGATGTTCGTGGTGCACGGCATGATCCTCGCCGCCACCGGCGTGAGCCCGCTGCGCTTCTTCCGCAAGGTGTGGCCGGTGCTGACCTTCGCCTTCACCAGCCGCTCCAGCGCCGCCAGCATTCCGCTGAACATCGAGGCACAAACCCGCCGTCTGGGGGTGCCGCAATCGATCGCCAGCTTCAGCGCATCGTTCGGCACCACCATTGGCCAGAACGGCTGCGCCGGGCTCTATCCGGCCATGCTGGCGGTGATGGTCGCGCCAGCGGTAGGCATCGATACCTTAGACCCGCTGTGGATCGCCACCCTGGTGGCAATCGTCACGCTGAGCTCGGCAGGCGTTGCCGGCGTGGGCGGCGGTGCCACCTTCGCCGCGCTGATCGTGCTGCCAGCCATGGGCTTGCCGGTGGAGTTGGTGGCGCTGCTGATTTCGGTGGAGCCGCTGATCGACATGGGCCGTACGGCGTTGAACGTGAACGGTTCGATGACGGCGGGCGTTGTCACCAGCCAGCTGTTGAAAGAGACGGACAAGGAAGTGCTGGCCGGTGATGAACATGCCGAGCTGAGCCACACCTGACAGATCGCCGGGGCGCAATGCGCCCCTTTCGCGACAAGACCGCTCGTGTCTTGCTCAAAGTCTGAACACCCTGCTGTCCCCCGTAGGAGCGGGTTCACCCGCGAAAGGGCCAGGCCTGCTGGCCAATTTTCACCAGCCGTTCGCCGTTGCCGCCGCTATCGTATTCGCGGGTAAACCCGCTCCTACAGGGTGGTGGATACACATCGGGGGTTGGACACAGGCCGCTGTAGGAGCGGGTTCACCCGCGAAGGGCTGCAAAGCAGCCCCAACATCTCAACCCTTATCCCAAACCTCGAAGTGATACACCGGCTTACCTTCCTCAGCCCGTGCCTCGCTAGAGGTCAGCCTCCACTGCCCTTCATCAAACGCCGGGAACCACGCATCCCCCTCTGGCGCCAATTCAACCCGCGTCAGGTACATTCGGCTGACCAGCCCCTTCTCCAGCGCCTGCCCATACAGCTGCGCCCCGCCAATCAGCATCAGCTCACCGACGCCCTGCTCGCGTGCCCACTGCTCGGCCCGCACCAAAGCCTCTTCAAGCGAGGCGAACACCTCGGCACCCGCCAGTTCAAGCCCCGGCTGGCGGCTGACCACGATGTTCAGCCGCCCCGGCAGCGGCCGCCCCAGCGAATCCCAGGTCTTGCGCCCCATGATGATCGGCTTGCCCAGGGTGGTGGCCTTGAAGTACTTGAAGTCCCCCGGCAAATGCCAGGGCATGGAGTTGTCGATGCCGATCACGCGGTTCTCGGCATACGCCGCGATCAGGCTGAGGGGGAGTGATGTATTCATGCCAGCGAGGATAGCACCGGGCGTGTGGGTTATGCTTCTGCCTTGACCTGTGCAATGGAAGACCTTGTGACTGCACCCACGCCACTGGACAAGCGCTGGCTCACCGAAGCGGTACGCCTGCGCGAAGAACATGCAGGCCCGCTGGAAGACCAGGAAGCCAATCGCCACGCCCGCCAGCTAGGTGGCGACCTGGCCACGCGCATCGAAACACGTGCGCTGTTCCTGGCCGAGCGCGATGGCATGACCGGCGCCCTGCGCCATTGGAAGCAGGGCGCGCGCCTGGCGCTGCTGGCCTTGCTGCTGATGGCCGTGCTCAGCGGCGCAGGCCTGGGGCTGGCCGCCCTCGGTGACGGGCAGCGCCCGGTGAATGTGTTCTGGGCTCTGGGCAGCCTGCTCGGGCTGAACCTGCTGATGCTGCTGGGCTGGGCCATGGGTTTTGCCCTGAGCGGCGAGCATGGCGCAGGGCTGGGCCGCTTGTGGCTGTGGCTAAGCGAACGCTTTGCCCGCGATGCCAAGGCCGCGCACCTGGCGCCAGCGCTGCTGATGCTGCTGCAACGTCAACACCTCAACCGGTGGCTGCTCGGCCTGTTGGTACATGGCCTTTGGCTGTTGGCGATGCTTACCGCACTGGGCATGCTGCTGGCCTTGCTGGCGACCCGGCGCTATGGCTTTGTCTGGGAAACCACCTTGCTCGCCCCCGCCCCGTTCATTCACCTGACCCAATCGCTGGGCGCCCTGCCCTCGTTGCTAGGCTTCGCCGTGCCAGACGAAGCCATGATCCGCGCCAGCGGCGACAGCCTGCCGGCCCTGGACATGGCACGCCAGGCCTGGGCCAGCTGGCTGCTCGGCGTAGTGCTGGTATACGGCCTGCTGCCCCGCCTGCTGCTGGCCGGGTTGTGCCTGTGGCGCTGGCGCCAGGGCCGTGAACGCCTGATGCTAGACTTGGGCCTGCCCGGCTACACGCAACTGCGCGAAGCACTGATGCCGCGCAGCGAGCGCATCGGCGTGCAGGATGCAGCCCCGGAAGCCTTGCCGCAGTTTGCCGCCAGGCAGCTGGAAAGCGGCAGCAGCGGTGCCCTGCTGGTGGGCCTGGAGCTGGACGACCAGCGCCCTTGGCCACCCGCCCTGCCAAAAAGCGTGACCGATGCCGGCGTGCTCGACAGCCGCGAATCACGCAACCGCCTGTTGGAACAGCTCAGCCGCTTCCCACCGGCACGCCTGGCCATCGCCTGCGACCCACGCCGCTCGCCCGACCGCGGCAGCCTGGCGCTGCTCGCCGAACTGGCGCGCAATGCCGGCGCCACCCGTATCTGGCTGCTGCAGGCTGCACAAGGTCAGCCCCTCGATGCCGAACGCCTGGGCGATTGGCACGAAGCCCTTGACCGCCTTGGCCTGCAACATGCCGACACTTCACCGCTGACCTGGCTGGAGCATGGCCATGACTGAGCCACTGAAACTGGCCGTCGTCGGCCATACCAATGTTGGCAAAACCTCGCTACTGCGCACCCTGACCCGCGACGTCGGCTTTGGCGAAGTGTCCCACCGCCCCAGCACCACCCGCCATGTGGAAGGTGCGCGACTGTCTGTGGACGGTGAACCCTTGCTGGAGCTGTACGACACGCCCGGCCTGGAAGATGCCATCGCGCTGCTGGACTACCTTGAACGTCTGGAACGCCCGGGCGAGCGTCTGGACGGCCCGGCCCGCCTGGAGCGTTTTCTGCAGGGCAGCGAAGCACGCCAACGTTTCGAGCAGGAGGCCAAGGTATTGCGCCAACTGCTGGCCAGTAATGCCGGGCTGTATGTGATCGATGCGCGCGAGCCGGTGCTGGCCAAGTACCGAGACGAACTGGAAGTACTGGCCAACTGCGGCAAGCCGTTGCTGCCGGTGCTCAACTTCGTCGCCAGCAGCCAGCACCGCGAACCGGAATGGCGTGAAGCCCTTGCCCGGCTTGGGCTTCACGCCTTGGTGCGGTTCGACAGCGTGGCCCCGCCAGAGGATGGCGAACGCCGTTTGTACGAAAGCCTGGCGCTGCTGCTGGAAAGCGCCCGCCCGGCGCTGCAACGGCTGATCGACGACCAGCAGGCACAGCGCTTGGCACGCCGGCACAGCGGCAAGCGCCTGATCGCCGAACTGCTGCTCGATTGCGCTGCATGCCGGCGCAGTGTCGAGGCCGAACCGGCGGCAGAAGCCCGGGCCATCGAGGCGCTGCGCCAGGACATACGCCAACGAGAACAACGCTGCGTCGAGGCCTTGCTCAAGCTGTATGCCTTCCGCCGCGAGGATGCCCATGCCAGCGACCTGCCGTTGCTGGATGGCCGCTGGGGCGATGATTTGTTCAATCCAGAGACGTTGAAACTGCTGGGCGTGCGCCTGGGCAGCGGCGTGGCGGCGGGGGCGGCAGCGGGGGCCGGGGTCGATTTGCTGGTTGGTGGCCTTACCCTCGGCGCGGCGGCGCTGGCCGGGGCGATTGCCGGCGGTGCGCTGCAGACGGCGCGCAACTATGGTTCGCGGTTGATGGGCAAGCTCAAGGGCAAGCGCGAGCTGACCGTGGACGACACGGTATTGCGTCTGCTGGCCTTGCGTCAGCAGCAGTTGATGGTGGCGCTGGATAACCGCGGGCATGCGGCGCAGGACAGTATTCGCCTGGGTGAGCTGGATGAAAAGGCCTGGCGTGAGGGCAAGTTGCCGGAAGCGTTGGTCAAAGCGCGGGCGCACCCGCAGTGGTCCACCCTGAATACCGGGGCCAAGCTGAATCAGGCTGAGCGGCAGGAGCAGTTGGAGGCGCTGGTTTCACAGATTTGAGCCAGCAGGGTCGGCCTCTTCGCGGGTGAACCCGCTCCTACACGGCGGCCTGTGTACAACCACCGATGTGTGTCCACCGCCAATCCGGTGTAGGAGCGGGTTTACCCGCGAATACGGTAGCGGCAGCAACAGTGAACGACGGGTGGAAATTGGCCAGCAGGGCCGGCCTCTTCGCGGGTGAACCCGCTCCTACACGGCGGCCTGTGTACAACCACCGATGTGTGCCCACCAATCCGGTGTAGGAGCGGGTTTACCCGCGAATACGGTAGCAGCAGCAACAGTGAACGACGGGTGGAAATTGGCCAGCAGGGCCGGCCCTTTCGCGGTATACCCGCGAAGAGGCCGGCCCTGCAATAGTGAAGCGTTACTGCTGGGCCACCTTCTCCGACTTGCCGTCATAGCGCTTGCGCCATTCGGCCAGAATCTGGTCGCGGTTCTTCGAGGCCCAGGCAAAGTCGTTCTTGATCAACCGCTGCTCATAATCTGCCGGCAGTTCGGTCTGCGGCTTGGCAATGCCCGGCGCGGCCAGTACGGCGAAGTTTTCCTTGTACAGTTCCATGGCCGCCGGGCTGGCCGAGAAATCGGCCAGGCGCTTGGCCGCATCCGCCTTGGGCGAGCCTTTGATCACCGCGGTCGCTTCGATCTCCCAGCCCAAACCCTCCTTTGGCAGCACGATGTCCAACGGCGCGCCTTGGCGCTTGAGCTGCACGGCCGGGTATTCGAACGAAATACCGATCGGGAACTCGCCCGCCGCCGCCAGCTTGCACGGCTTTGAGCCAGAATGAACGTACTGGCCAATGTTCTGGTGCAGCGCGTCCATGTAGGCCCAGCCCTGCGGCTCGCCAAAGGTCTGCAACCAGGCACTGACATCCAGGAAGCCGGTACCGGACGAAGCCGGGTTGGGCATGACGATCTTGCCCTTGTACTCGGGCTTGGTCAGGTCCTGCCAGCTCACCGGTTTGCTCAGGCCCTGTTTCTCGGCCTCGATGGTATTGAAGCAAATGGTGGCGGCCCACACGTCCATGCCGACCCAGGCTGGCGGGTTGGCGGCGTCGCGATAATTGCCGGAGATCTTGCCCAGGTCCTTCGGCGCATAGGCTTCGAGCATGCCGTTCTGGTCGAGGATGGCCAGGCTCGATGCCGCCAGCCCCCACACAGCATCGGCTTGCGGGCGCTCTTTCTCGGCCAGCAGCTTGGCGGTGATGATGCCAGTGGAATCACGCACCCACTTGATCTCGATATCCGGGTTGGCCTTCTCGAAGGCCTGCTTGTAGGTTTTTAGCTGTTCGGCTTCCAGAGCGGTGTAGACCGTCAGCTGGGTATCGGCGGCTGAAGCCTGCAGGCTGAACACGGCGGAAACGGCAGCGGCAAGGGTAAGGTGCTTGTGCATGGGTAGGTTCCTTGGAAGTCAGACGGTCGCGGCGCGTTGGCGCCAGGCTTGGGAACGGCGCAGCAGGCCGCGCGAGGCTGCAGCCAGCAACAATGAGGCGCCGGCACTGGTCAGCAGGATCAGGGTGGACATTGCGGCGGCACCGCCAACGTTGCCGGCGTCGTCCATGTTCAGCACAGCAACGGCAGCCAGGAGGGTGTCGGGGCTGTACAGGAAAATCGCTGCCGACACGGTGGTCATCGCCGATACGAACAGGTAGCGGATGATATCCAGCAGTGCCGGCAAGCAGATCGGCACAGTCACGCGCAGGAAGTGCTTGTACAGCGGCGCTTTCAACGACAGCGCGGCGGCCTCGAACTCGCCGTCGAGCTGGCGCAGGGCGGTGGTTGCGGTCATCTGCGCGGTGGTCAGGTAATGGGCAATGGTGCACACCACCAGCAACCCCATGCCGCCGTAAAGCACATGCAGCGGGTTGCCGTTCAGGTTGAAGAAGAATACGTAGCCCAGGCCCAGCACCAGGCCCGGCACGGCCATGGGGATGAAGCTGAGCAGGCGCAGCGCATGGTTGAGCAGGCGTTGGCCCTGGGTCTTCTCCATCAGGTAGGCACCGGTGAAGATCACGATGCTGCCAATCAGCGCGGTGCCAATGGCCATGGTCACGCTATTGCGGTAGGCCAGCCAGCCGCCACCGGCAGTGTCTTCGAACATGTAGTGGCGCAGCGACAACGACAGGTTGTAGGGCCAGAAAGTGACCAGCGAGGAGTACACCGCCATGCCGATCACCAACAGCAACGCCGCACACACCAGCAGCACAATGGTCAGGAAGCAGGCATCGCGGCCGCGTGATGGCTTGGGTTCGAACACCTGGGCACGGCCGCCCATTGCCTCGCCCTGGCGCCTACGCAGCCAGGCGTCGACGGTAAAGCTGAACAGGGCCGGCAACAGCAGCACCATGCCGATCAGCGCGCCACGGCCGAACTGTTGCTGACCCACCACCGCCTTGTAGGCTTCCAGCGCCAGCACTTGATAATCGCCCCCCACCACGACCGGTACACCGAAGTCTGTGATAGTCAGCGTGAATACCAGGCAAAACGCCGCGAATACCGCCTGGCGCGAGGCCGGCCAGGTGATGCTGGTGAACGCCCGCCACGAGCCTGCCCCCATACTGGAGGCCGCATCGAACAGGCGAGCATCAGCCAGTGACAATGCCGACAGCAGAATCATCAGCGCATGCGGGAAGGTGTAGATAGCCTCGCCCAGCACGATGCCCCAGAAGCCGTAGATATTGTCGCTGAGCAACCCGCGCAGCAGGCCCTGATTGCCAAACAGGTAGACCAGGGCGATGGCCGGCAGCATCGACGGTGCCAGCAATGGCAGCAGCGATATCCCCCGCCACAGGCCCTTGGCCGGGATCAACGTGCGTTGCAGGGCAAAGGCGAACAAATAGGCCAGCGGTACCACAATGGCCGCGACGGTGAAGGCCACCGACAGACTGTTGCCAAGTAGCCAGTGGAAGCTGGGGCTGGCGAACAGTTCACGGGCCGCCAGCAAGCCACCACCCTGGCCCGCTTCCCCGCTGAAACCACGCCAGAAGATCGCCAGCAAAGGCATCAGCACGGCCAGCACCAACAGAATCAGCAGCAGGCTCTTGCCGCCGACGACGAACAACCGGTCACCCAGGGCGATGCCAGCACGCGGCGCGGCTTTGGCCTGGCTCAACGGCAGGGACATTGGCGCGGCCATCTCAGGCAAACACCTGCAGGCTCTGCGGTGGCAACGCCACCCAGATGTCCTGCGAGCCCAAGTGCGGCATGGCCTCGGGGGCCAGCTCGGCCAGCAGGGCATGGCCTGGCAGAGCCTTGAGTTCAAAGCTCATGCGGCAGCGGTTACCGAGGAAGGTGATTTCGCGAACCATGGCCGGGAACAGGTTTTCTTCGTGCACCACCGGGTTGACCGTGATCGCTTCCGGGCGGCAGAACAGCCGGCCACTGCTGGCCTGGGCTGAACCCGGCGCCAGGCGCATGTTCATGTCGCCGACCTGGGCATGGCTGTCGCTGCTGCGGTGGAAAGGCAGCCAGTTGCCCTGGCCAACGAACTCGGCGACGAACGGCGTGGCCGGGTGGTCGTAGATTTCCTGCGGGGTGGCGTACTGCTCGACCTGACCGTTGTTCATCACCGCAATGCGGTCGGCCATCAACATGGCCTCGTCCTGGTTGTGGGTAACCATCAACGTGGTGATACCCAGTTGACGCTGCAGTTGACGCAGTTCGGTGCACAGGTGCTCGCGCACCCGGGCGTCCAGCGCCGACATCGGCTCATCGAGCAGCAGCAGCGATGGCGACGGTGCCAGCGCGCGAGCCAGGGCCACACGTTGCTGCTGGCCACCGGAGAGCTGGCCTGGGTACTTCTTCTCGCTGCCCGACAGGCCTACCAGTTCGAGCATTTCGGCCACCCGCTGGCGGGCCTGCTCCCGACCACTGCCCGACAGGCCATAGGCGATATTGGCTTCGACGGTAAGGTTGGGGAACAGCGCGTAGGACTGGAACAGGATGCCGTAGTCCCGCGCCTGGGGGGACAGATCGGAGATATCACGTTCGCCGATGTACAGCGTACCGCGGTCCTGGCGTTCCAGGCCGGCAATGCAACGCAGCAGCGTGGTCTTGCCACAGCCGGATGGGCCGAGCAGGCACACCAGCTCGCCCGCGGCGATGTCCAGCGAGACATCGTTGAGCGCCGTGAAGGCTCCGAAGCGCTTGTGGATATTGCACACTTTTATCTGTGCGCCGGGGGTGGTGTGGTTCATGGCAGGGCCTCATCGAAGAGATGGGGCCATGCTAGGCAGGCTGTGCGAAGGTTCTGTGGCTTTAAGGCAAAAGCCGGTGATAGTGGTATAGGCAGATTTAGTAGTGGCCTGTGCCGGCCTCTTCGCGGGTAAACCCGCTCCTACAACGGAATACGTGTACGCGGAAAATGCAGGCATGCGGGTACGCTGAAATGCAGGAGTGCGTTTAGCCGCGAAGAAGCCAGCAAAAATCTAGAACTGCGAACCGGCCACTTCCTGCGCCACCCCCAGGAATGCCGCCGGCAACCGGGCCTGGCGCCGTTCCTTCAGGCAATACAGGTACTCATGCATCACCGGCGCATTCTCCAGCGCCAGCACCCAGAGCTCAGGGTTGTGCGGCACCTCATGGCGGGCAATCACGCTGATGCCGATATTGCGCAGCACCGCTTCGCGGATCGACTCGCGGCTGCCGATTTCCATCATGGCGCTGGCCTTGACCCCAGCCTCCTGCATCATCTGCTCGGTCAGCTTGCGTGTGGTCGAGCCCTTCTCGCGCATCAGCAGGCAATGCCCCGACACCACCTCGATCGACACCGTCTGGCGATGGGCCAGCGGGTGGTTGCGGTGCACCGCCACCACCAACGGGTCAGTGCCCAGTATCCGCCGCACCAACCGCGCGTCCTCCACCCATTGCGACGACGCGGCAATATCCACCCGGTAATCCTCGAGCATTTCCAGTACCTGCTGCGAATTGCCGATCTCCACCGCTACCTCAACCTGCGGCAGGCGTTCGCGATAGACCTTGACCAGGTCGAGAATGTAGTAAGGCGCAGTGGCAGCGATGCGCAGGCTGCCCTGGGCCTGGCCACTGTTGCGCAGCTCGAACTCGATGTCGGCTTCCTGCTGCAGCAGCGCCTTGACCATCGGCAGCAGGCGTAGGCCCTCCTCGCTCAATACCAGGCGCCGCCCGCCGCGGTAGAACAACTCCACAGCGTACTGGCCTTCCAGGCTGCGGATCTGGGTGGTCACCGTGGGCTGGCTAAGGCCAAGCTTCTTCGCCGCCTGGGTGATGCTGCCCAGACGGGCCACCATGTAGAAGGCCTTCAGCTCGGCACTCAGCATGCACGTCCTCTATTTGCGCAAAAGGCGCAAGCCGTTGAACACCACCAGCAAGCTCACGCCCATATCAGCGAACACCGCCATCCACATCGTGGCCATGCCGGCAAAGGTAATCGCCAGAAATATCGCCTTGATGCCCAACGCCAGAACGATGTTCTGCATAAGGATCGCCGCACTTTGGCGCGACAGCCTGACGAAGGCCGGGATTTTCCGCAAGTCATCGTCCATCAGCGCCACATCAGCCGTCTCGATCGCCGTGTCGGTGCCGGCAGCAGCCATGGCAAAGCCGATTTCGGCGCGGGCCAGCGCCGGAGCGTCGTTGATGCCGTCACCGACCATGCCCACCCGATGGCCTTGGGCGTACAACGCCTCAATGGTTTTCAGCTTGTCGGCCGGCAACAGGTTGCCCTCGGCGCGGTCGATCCCCACCACGGCGGCAATGGCCTGCGCAGTATGGGGATTGTCACCGGTCAGCATGACAGTCTTGATACCCAGTTGATGCAATTCGGCGATCGCCTCACGGCTGCTGTCCTTGACCGTGTCGGCCACGGCGAACAGTGCCAGTGGCCCGGAGCGGTCGAGCAGCAGGACCACAGTCTTGCCCTGGCGCTCCAACGCATCCAGTTGGGTCTCCAGCGCTGGCGAACACAGCCCCAGTTCCTCGACCAGACGATGGTTGCCCAGGTGGTAGACCTCACCGGCGATCACGCCACGCACGCCACGCCCGGCCAGAGCGGCGAAGTCACTGACCTCGCTCAAGGCCAGGCCTTGCTGCTTGCCGAACTCGGCAATGGCGCGAGACACCGGGTGGTCCGAACGCTCGCCCAGGCTGGCCGCCAAGGCTTGTGCACGGTCTTCGAACAGCGGCACCAGCACCTTGGCGTCGGTCTGCACCGGCTTGCCATGGGTAATGGTGCCGGTCTTGTCCAGGGCCAGGAAATCAAGGTGGCGGCCACCCTCCAGGTACACGCCACCCTTGATCAGGATGCCTTTGCGCGCGGCGGCGGCCAGGCCACTGACGATGGTCACCGGGGTCGAGATCACCAGCGCGCACGGGCAGGCCACAACCAGTAGCACCAAGGCCCGGTAGATCCAGTCGAACCAGGCGCCAGCCATGAACAGCGGTGGTATCAGCGCCACGGCCAGGGCAATGGCGAACACCACCGGGGTGTAGATGCGCGAGAAACGGTCGACGAAGCGCTGGGTAGGCGCCCGCGCGCCCTGCGCTTCCTCCACCGCCTTGATGATCCGCGCCAGGGTCGACTGCCCGGCAGCGGCGGTGACGCGAAACTCCAGCGCCCCCGCCTGGTTGATGGTGCCGGCGAACAGCTTGTCGCCCACATCCTTCTCCACAGGCAGGCTTTCGCCGGTAATCGGCGACTGATCGACGCTGGATTGCCCACTGGTCACTTCACCGTCCAGGCCGATGCGCTCACCCGGGCGCACCCGCACCAGTGCGCCGATGGCCACATCACGCACGTCCAGTTCGCGCCACAGGCCATCGGCCTGCTGCACCGTGGCCATGTCCGGGGTCAGCTGCATCAACCCGCCGATGGCATTGCGCGCACGGTCCAGCGAGCGCGCTTCGATCAGTTCGGCAACGGTGAACAGCACCATCACCATAGCCGCCTCCGGCCACTGGCCGATCAATACGGCCCCCGTCACGGCGATGCTCATCAGCGCATTGATGTTGAGGTTACGGTTTTTCAGGGCAATCCAGCCCTTCTTGTAGGTACCCAGGCCGCAACCGAGGATCGCTGCCAGTGCCAGTCCCGCCACCACCCATTCCGGGGCCAGTGCCGCAAAGTGCACGATTTCGGCGGCGATTGCGGCAACGCCCGACAATGCCAGTGGCCACCAGTGGGCCTTGGCCGGTTGTGGCACGCTGGCGCTGCCATCGTCCTGGGCGGCGATCGGCTCGGCCTTCATGCCGAGGCTGTCGATCGCCCGCTCGATATCGGCGGTGCCGTCCAAGGTGTGGCGCACGCCAAGCACGCGGTTGATCAGGTTGAATTCCAGCTGTTCGATACCGGCCAGCTTGCTCAGCTTGTCCTGGATCAGGGTCTGCTCGGTGGGGCAGTCCATGGCATCGATGCGGAAACGACTGAGTTGTGCCTGGGCACTGGCCGTTTCGCTCAGTTGCACCAGCGGCGGCGCGGCTTTGGCGCCGCAGCAGCTGTGGCCGTGGTCGTCATCGCCATGAGCGTGATCATGCGGATGCTTGTGTTCGTGGCTGACAGGCTGGTTCATGGGGTCATCCTTAAATTGAGCCTGTTGCCAAGTGAACACCCTGTAGCCACTATAGGGTCAAGCCACTTGCTGGAGATTTCGTGATGAAGATCGGAGAACTGGCCAAAGCCACCGACTGCGCGGTGGAAACCATCCGCTACTACGAGCGTGAAAACCTGCTGCCGGAGCCAGCGCGCAGCGACGGCAACTACCGGCTGTACACCCAGGCCCATGTGGAGCGGCTGACCTTCATCCGCAACTGCCGCACGCTGGACATGACCCTGGACGAAATTCGCAGCCTGCTACGCCTGCGCGACAGCCCCGACGACGCGTGCGGCAGCGTCAATGCGCTGATCGACGAGCATATCGAGCATGTTCAGGCGCGGATCGATGGCTTGGTGGCATTGCAGGAGCAGTTGGTGGAGCTGCGGCGGCGCTGCAACGCGCAGGGGAGTGAATGCGCGATCTTGCAGCAATTGGAGACGAACGGGGCGGTATCGGTGCCGGATACCGAACATTCGCATGTGGGGCGCAGTCACGGGCATTGAGCCAAAAGATTCGCGGGTGAACCCGCTCCCACAGGGACCGCGCACGACTTAGGCCTGTGCAGCAGCCTGTGGGAGCGGGTTCACCCGCGAAGAGGCCAGTTCAAACAATGGAGATCTATCAGACCGCCATCGGCGCTGTCATCGGCGCGTGGTGTTCATAACCTTCCAGCCAGAAATCACTCGGCTCAATCTTCTCCAGCCACTCCGGCTCATACTTGCCAGTTTCGGCAAATGCCGGAACACGGTCGCTGATCACCAGCTTCGGCGCTTCCAACGGCTCGCGCTTGAGCTGCTCGTTCAGCATGTCCAGGTGGTTTTCATACACATGGGCATCGCCGATGAAGTAGGTGAACCAGCGCGGTGTATAGCCGGTCAGGCGGCCGAACAGCGACAGCAGTGCCGCGCCTTCGGTGAGGTTGAACGGCGTGCCCAGCCCCAGGTCGTTGGAGCGGATGTAGAGGGTCAGGGAAATTTCCCTGGTCTCGACATTCGGGTGGAACTGGTACAGCAAGTGACACGGAGGCAGTGCCATTTCGTCCAGTTGCGCGCAGTTCCAGCCGTGGAACAGGATGCGGCGGCTACCCGGGTCGTTGGCGATGGTGTCCAGGCACTGGCGCACCTGGTCGATCGCCTTGTACAGGATGACGAACGCGACGCCGTCCTCTTCGTCCTGGGCAATGCGGCGGAAACCGGCTTGCTCGGCCATCTCGATAGCCGCCGGGTTGCTCAGCGGGATGCGCTTGTAGCCCGGCCACTGGCGCCATTGCACGCCATAGATCTCGCCCAGGTCGTCATGGCCCTGACGAAACGGATTGGCCAGCCACTGAGCGTTTTCGTTGGCGTTCTGGTCCCAGACCTTGCAGCCCAGCTCGCGAAACTCACCGGCGTTCTTCACGCCACGCAGGAAACCGACCATTTCACCAATCGCCGACTTGAACGCCAGCTTGCGCGTGGTAATGGCCGGAAAGCCCTTCTGCAGGTCGAAACGCAGCATCGCGCCCGGCAGGCTGATGGTGCGGATGCCGGTGCGGTTTCCTTGCAACGTGCCGTTGTCGATGACGTCGCGGACCAGGTCCAGATACTGTTTCATGGCTTACCTGTAGCAAAAACGGCAGGGGGATCGCCCCTGCCGTGGGATTAATCAGGCGGGTTTCGCCGTGGGCTTGCGATTATAAGCCCACCAGATCAAGACGAGGCCACCGACTATCATCGGAATGCACAGCAACTGGCCTTGAGTGAGCCAGCCGAACGCGATGTAACCGAGTTGTGCATCCGGCACCCGGACAAACTCCACGGCAAAGCGGAAGATGCCATAGCACAACGAGAACATTCCCGACACCGCCATGGTCGGCCGTGGCTTGCGCGAGAACAGCCACAGGATGACGAACAGCGCCACGCCCTCAAGGGCGAACTGGTAGAGCTGCGACGGGTGGCGCGGCAACTGGGCCGGGTCGCTGAACGGCGGGAAGATCATCGCCCATGGTACGTCGGTGGGTTTGCCCCACAGCTCGGCGTTGATGAAGTTGCCGATACGCCCGGCGCCCAGGCCGATCGGCACCAGCGGGGCGACGAAGTCCATCAGCTCGAAGAACGACTTGTTGTTGCGCTTGCCGAACCACAAGGCCGCCAGCATCACGCCGATGAAGCCGCCGTGGAACGACATACCGCCCTTCCACACTTCGAAGATCAGCGTCGGGTTGGCCAGGTAGGCGTGCAGGTCGTAGAACAGCACATAGCCCAGGCGCCCGCCGACAATCACCCCCATCGACAGCCAGAACACCAGGTCGGACAGCTTCTCGCGGTTCCAGGTGGGGTCGAAGCGGTTCAGCCGGCGTGAGGCCAGCAGCCAGGCACCGCCGATGCCGATCAGGTACATCAGGCCGTACCAATGGATTTTCAGCGGCCCGATGGCCAAGGCCACGGGGTCTATCTGCGGGTAAGGCAGCATGGAACTTCCTCTCGATTCAAATCAAAAAGCTGAGGCCGACACAGAACAGCAGGGCTGCGAACAGGCGTTTCAACAAACGGGGCGACAGCTTGTGCGCCAGGCGCGCGCCGAAGCGGGCGAAAAACATGCTGGTCACGGCAATGCCGACCAGCGCCGGCAGGTACACGTAACCCAGGCTGTTAGGCGGCAGGTGCTCCTCGTGCCACCCCAGCAGCATGAAGCTCAGGGCACTGGCCACAGCAATCGGCAGGCCACAGGCCGATGACGTGGCCACTGCCTGCTGCATGGGCAGGCTACGCCAGGTGAGGAACGGCACCGTCAGCGAACCACCGCCAATGCCGAAAATGGCCGAAGCCCAACCGATTACGCCGCCTGCGCCGATCAATGCGGGCTTGCCGGGGACGCCACGGCTGGCCTTGGGTTTGAGGTCCAGCGCCATCTGCGCGGCGATGACCAGGGCGAACACGCCAATGATCTTTTGCAGCAACGGGCCCTGGATCAGCGAGGCGGTCTTGGCGCCGACCCCCGCCCCCAGGAGGATGCCGAAGGTCATCCAGGCGAAGATTGGCCATTGCACGGCACCCTTGCGGTGGTGCTCCAGCACGGCGTTGATAGAAGTGAAGACGATGGTAGCCAGCGACGTGCCGACTGCCAGGTGGGTCAGCACCGAAGCGTCGAAACCCTGCAGGGTAAAGCTGAACACCAACACCGGCACGATGATGATGCCGCCGCCCACGCCGAACAGCCCGGCCAGCACACCGGCACAGGCGCCCAACAACAGATAGAGCACGAATTCCATTCGGCGTCCCCTAGAAATCAATCCGGCATGGTAACGGAAGCCGGGCTCGAGGCTCTAGTGAACTCTGTGTCAGGATGGATCCGCACCGCTCCTGTGGGTACAGTGACCAGAAAACACAGAGGCCAACCTATGTGCCTGATCGTATTTGCCTGGCGGCCGGGGCACGCCCTGCCGCTGATCGTGGCGGCCAACCGCGACGAATTCTATGCCCGCCCCACTCAGCCCCTGGCGGCCTGGGAGGATGCACCCGGGGTGCATGCCGGGCGCGACCTGGAAGCGGGCGGTACCTGGCTGGGCATAGGCCCACAGCAGCGCTTTGCCGCGCTGACCAACATCCGCGACCCAGGCCAGGCGCCGGGGCCTCGCTCGCGGGGTGAACTGGTGGCGGCGTTTCTGCAAGGGGAGCTGGGGGTCGAGGCTTACCTGGACCAAGTGGCCAGCCGTAGCGAGCAGTACTCGGGGTTCAACCTGCTGGTGGGTGATGGGCAGCGACTGGGTTATCTGCATGCCCGTGAGGCCACGCCGCGCCTGCTGAAGGCTGGGGTTTACGGGCTTTCGAACGCCGGGCTGGATACACCGTGGCCGAAACTGGTGAAGGCACGTGACGGGCTGCAGAGCCTGCTGGACACACCGGAGCCGCACAGGCTGCTGGCATTGCTTGCGGACAACGAGCCCGCGGCTGATGGTGATCTACCCGAGACAGGCGTGGGGTTGGCGACCGAGAAGTTGCTGTCGAGCGTATTCATCGCCAGCCAGAATTACGGGACCCGGGCGAGTACAGTGCTGATTGTGGATAATCAGGGGCGAAGGCGGCTGGTTGAGCGCAGCTTCGGGCCTTTTGGCGGGCATTTGGGGGAAATTGAGTTGTTGGCCTGAGCATTTGATGTTGTTTGCTCGGGCCTCTTCGCGGGTGAACCCGCTCCTACAACGGCCTGTGCCGGGCCACCGATGTGCACACCCCCGCTCCGCGCGTAGGAGCGGGTTTACCCGCGAAGAGGCCCGAACAGGCAGCGCTCAGTCAGAGGGTCTTGTTGGCCTCAGGCCCAATCATCCGCGCCAACCCAAGGTTCTTCAAGGCCAGTTGCAGCGAGCTGTGGATAACCTGCGGGTTGTCATGGCTCAAGGCCTCGGCCAGCAGTTCCTTGGCCTTGCCCATATTGATCTGGCGCAGCATCCACTTGACCTTCGGCAGGTTGGTGGCGTTCATCGACAGGCTGTCAAAACCCATGGCCATCAACAGGACTGACGCTGCCGGGTCACCGGCCATCTCACCGCAGATGCTCACCGGCTTGCCTTCGCCATGGGCGTCGCGCACCACCGTGTTCAGCGCCTGCAGTACCGCCGGGTGCAGGTAGTCGTACAGGTCGGCGACCCGCGGGTTGTTGCGGTCCACCGCCAGCAGGTACTGGGTCAGGTCGTTAGAGCCGACCGACAGGAAGTCCACCTGCCGCGCCAGTTCCTTGGTCTGGTACACCGCCGCTGGAATTTCCACCATCACACCCACGGGCGGCATCGGTACATCGGTACCTTCATCACGCACTTCACCCCAGGCGCGGTGGATCAGGTGCAGCGCCTCTTCCAACTCGTGAATGCCGGAAATCATCGGCAGCAGGATGCGCAGGTTGTTCAGGCCCTCGCTGGCCTTGAGCATGGCGCGGGTCTGTACCAGGAAGATTTCCGGGTGGTCGAGGGTGACGCGGATGCCGCGCCAGCCGAGAAACGGGTTTTCTTCCTTGATCGGGAAATACGACAGCGCCTTGTCACCACCGATGTCGAGGGTACGCATGGTCACCGGCAGCGGGTGGAAGGCTGCCAGCTGCTCACGGTAGATGGCCAGCTGCTCTTTTTCACTGGGGAAGCGCTGGTTGATCATGAACGGCACTTCAGTGCGGTACAGGCCCACCCCTTCGGCGCCGCGCTGCTGGGCACGGGCCACGTCAGCGAGCAGGCCGGTATTGACCCACAGGGGCATGCGGTGGCCGTCGGGGGTGATGCACGGAAGTTCGCGCAGTGCATCCAGCCCTTGGGCCAGCTGGCGTTCCTCTTCGACCACTTCGCTGTACTGCTTGCGCAGCACTTCGCTGGGGTTGGTGAACACCTCGCCCTTGTAGCCGTCGACAATCAGTTCAATACCGTCGACTTTGGAGTACGGCAGGTCGACCAGGCCCATCACCGTGGGGATGCCCATGGCCCGCGCGAGGATGGCGACGTGGGAGTTGCCCGAGCCGAGTACCGAGACCAGGCCGACCAGCTTGCCTTCCGGCACTTCACCAAGCATGGCCGGTGTCAGTTCCTCACTGACCAGGATGGTGTTGTCGGCATACACCAGCGACTGCGAGCGTGCTTCCTGCAGATACGCCAGCAGGCGCCGCCCCAGGTCCTTGACGTCGGAGGCACGCTCACGCAGGTAATCATCGTCCATCAGCTCGAAGCGGTTGACGTGCTCACCCACCACCTGGCGCAGGGCGCCCTGGGCCCATTGGCCGGTCTTGATGACCTCGGTCACCTCTCCGCCCAAGGCTGCGTCTTCAAGCATCATCAGATACACGTCGAACAGCGCGCGCTCTTCCGGGCGCAGCTGGGTGGCGAGCTTGGCCGACAGCTTGCGCATGTCGTCGCGCACACCTTCCAGGGCGTTCTGGAACAGCTTGAGTTCGGCGTCGATGTCATCGACGGTCTTGTCCGGGACCACTTCCAGGTCAGCCGGCGGCAACATCACCACCGCACGCCCTACGGCGGCGCCAGGCGACCCCGGCACACCCACGAAGCGGGCCTCTTGAATACCTTTGCCCTGACGGCCCAGGCCCCGGATCGAGCCGGTAGCCTCGGCGTGGGCGATAACCCCGGCAAGCTGGGCGCTCATGGTGACCAGGAAGGCTTCCTCGCCCTCGTCGAACTGGCGGCGCTCCTTTTGCTGGATGACCAGTACCCCGACCACACGGCGGTGGTGGATGATCGGCGCCCCCAGGAAAGAGGCAAATTTCTCTTCGCCGGTTTCGGCAAAGTAGCGGTAACGTGGGTGGTCGGCGGCGTTTTCCAGGTTCAGTGGCTCTTCCCGGGTACCGACCAGGCCAACCAGGCCCTCGTTGGGGGCCATGCTGACTTTACCGATGGAGCGCTTGTTCAGGCCTTCGCTAGCCATCAGCACGAAGCGGTTGGTTTCCGGGTCGAGCAGGTAGACCGAGCAGACCTGGCTGCCCATGGCTTCCTTGACGCGCAAGACAATGATCCCCAACGCCGACTTGAGATCTTTGGCGGAGTTTACTTCCTGGACGATCTTGCGCAGCGTATTGAGCATGGCTCGGGGTCGAACTCCGTCGTCAGTCGCGCGTCAAAAGACGCGGTGCTAGCTCTTTCAGGGCGCGTCGGTACACCTCGCGCTTGAATGTCACAACCTGGCCCAGCGGATACCAATAGCTCACCCAGCGCCAGCCGTCGAATTCCGGCTTGCCGGTCAGGTCCATCCGCACCCGTTGTTCGTTGCTGACCAGGCGCAGCAGGAACCACTTCTGCTTCTGGCCGATGCACAGCGGCTGGCTGTGGGTACGTACCAACCGCTGTGGTAAACGATAACGCAACCAGCCACGGGTGCAGGCAAGAATTTCTACATCATCGCGTTCAAGGCCAACTTCTTCGTTCAGCTCGCGGTACAGGGCATCTTCCGGCGTCTCGTCAGGGTTGATACCACCCTGGGGGAATTGCCAGGCATCCTGGTTGATCCGTCGAGCCCATAGCACCTGCCCGGCATCATTCGTGAGAATGATCCCGACATTGGGGCGAAAACCATCCGGGTCGATCACGGCAGCAACCTCGCAAACGCATGTCAACGCATTGTTCCACAAAGCTTGCGAGCGCAGCAACGCGCCCGCCAAGCTTATGTGCAGCTGCGTGAAAACTCCGTATTCTGCGGGCCTACCCTGTGGCTGATGCGAGTGACCGCGATGCGCCTGGCTTTATTCGACCTGGACAATACCCTCCTCGGTGGCGACAGCGACCATGCCTGGGGTGACTATCTTTGCGAGCGCGGCATTCTCGACCCGGTCGCCTACAAGCAACGCAACGACAGCTTCTACCAGGACTACCTCAATGGCACCCTGGACCTGCAGGCCTACCTGGCCTTTTCCATGGAGATCCTGGCGGCAACACCCATGGCCAAACTCGACGAATGGCACCGCGACTTCATGCGCGACTGCATCGAGCCCATCATCCTGCCCAGGGCCCTGGCCTTGCTGCAGCAGCACCGCGAGGCGGGCGACCAACTGGTGATCATCACTGCTACCAACCGCTTCGTCACCGCACCGATCGCCCGGCGCCTGGGGGTGCGGGTGTTGCTGGCAACCGAGTGCGAGATACGCGACGGCCGCTATACCGGGCGTAGTACCGATATACCGTGTTTCCGTGAAGGCAAAGTGACGCGGCTGGAGCGCTGGATGCTGGAGAACGGCTTTGATCTTGAGGACAGCTACTTCTATAGCGACTCGATGAATGACCTGCCGTTGTTGCAGCGGGTGACCCACGCAGTGGCAGTGGACCCGGCCCCGGACCTGCGGGCCGAGGCCGATAACCGTGGGTGGCCGGTGATCTCGCTGCGGGATTGAGGTTTCGCGTGTCGGCCTTTTCGCGGGCACGCCCGCTCCCACAGGAATCACCACAGGCCTTGAGGGCTGCGCTGTACCTGTAGGAGCGGGTTCACCCGCGAAGAGGCCGGCACAAACAGCACAAGGCTGTCAGACCGGCTTGGCCCCCATCAGCCCGGCAATGGACAGGAAGCAAACCCCACTGAACACCGCCAGCGCCAGGGTGAACCGCAACCCGACCACCTCGGCCTTGCGCAGCCGGTTCAGCCGCACCAGCAGCCACCACAGGGCAAACGCACCGACGGTATAGATGACACTGGATGCCAACACCCAGGTCTGCCCCAGTGGCCAGCCCACCAGGTGTACCAGCCACCAGCCGGTGAACGGCATGCTCACCAGGCACAGGCCCATCACCAGCCAGACGAACACCAACGGCCGGCGCAGCAGCTTGGCGTAGGCCTCGGCATCGCCCTGGCGGCGGGCGCGCCAGGTCCAGATCGCCAGGCCCAGGGCACCCAGAAACAGCAGCGCGGTGGCAATGATGTGCAAGGTCTTGAGCGTGGTCAGGTGTTCCATGTCTCGGTCGTCCTTAAACTGGCATTTTGCGGTAGCTTCTTCGCGGGCTTACCCGCTCCTGCCAAGGTATCTCAGGCCTTGGGGCCTGCGCAGTACCTGCGGGAGCGGGCAAGCCCGCGAAAGGGCCATCAGCCCTAGCTTAGCCGCTCAGCCCAGGAACAGTTTGTAGGCCGGGTTTTCGGTCTCGTCCCAGTACGGGTAACCGATCTTGGCCAGCGCTGCCGGCACCAGGTGACGTTCGTCCTCCGGCACCTGCAGCCCCGCCACCACGCGCCCGTCAGCCGCGCCATGGTTGCGGTAGTGGAACATCGAGATGTTCCAGCGCCCGCCCAGCTTGTTGAGGAAGTTGAACAGCGCCCCCGGCCGCTCGGGGAATTCGAAGCGCAGCACCATTTCGTCGCTGGCACCGGCCGAGTGGCCGCCGACCATATGACGAATATGCAGCTTGGCCAGTTCGTTGTCGGTCAGATCGGTAACCGGGAAGCCCTGCTCGGTCAGTTGCTGCACCAGCGCAGCGCGCGGGTCGTTTTCCGGGTGGGTCTGCACCCCAACGAAGATATGCGCTTCGTCAGAGGTGTGCTTGCGGTAGTTGAACTCGGTGATCTGACGCTTGCCGATAGCCTCGCAGAAGGCCTTGAAGCTACCCGGGCGCTCAGGGATGGTCACGGCGATGATCGCCTCGCGCTTCTCGCCCAACTCGGCACGCTCGGCCACATGGCGCAGGCGATCGAAATTGACGTTGGCACCGGAGTCGATGGCCACCAAGGTCTGGCCGCTGACGCCGTATAGCTCGACGTACTTCTTGATGCCCGCCACACCTAGCGCGCCAGCAGGCTCGGTGATCGAGCGGGTATCGTCGTAAATATCCTTGATTGCTGCACAGATTTCATCGGTACTGACAGTGACGACTTCGTCCACATGGTGGCGGCAGATATCGAACGTGTGCTGGCCAATCTGCGCCACCGCCACGCCATCGGCGAACAGCCCGACCTGCGGCAGCACCACGCGCTCACCGGCAGCCATGGCCGCCTGCAGGCAATTGGAGTCGTCCGGCTCGACACCGATTACCTTGATTTCCGGACGCAGGTACTTCACGTAGGCAGCAATGCCAGCGATCAGGCCGCCACCGCCCACCGGCACGAAGATCGCATCCAGCTGGCCAGGGTGTTGGCGCAGGATTTCCATGGCGACGGTGCCCTGCCCGGCGATGGTGTGCGGATCGTCGTAAGGGTGAACGTAGACGAAGCCCTTTTCATCGACCAGTTTCAGCGAGTAGGCCAGCGCTTCAGGGAACGAATCGCCATGCAGCACCACCTTGCCACCGCGCGAGCGCACGCCTTCGACCTTGATCTCCGGAGTAGTCTTGGGCATCACGATGGTGGCCTTGATGCCCATTTCGCGCGCGGCCAGGGCCAGGCCTTGGGCATGGTTGCCGGCCGAGGCGGTGACCACGCCACGGGCCAGTTCTTCCGGGCTCAGCTGGGCCAGTTTGTTATAGGCGCCGCGGATCTTGAACGAGAACACCGGTTGCAGGTCTTCGCGCTTGAGCAGAATCTGGTTGCCCAGGCGCTTGCTCAGCTGCCCGGCGCTCTGCAACGGGGTTTCGACGGCAACGTCATAGACGCGCGAGGTGAGGATCTTCTTGACGTACTGTTCGAGCATCGGGAAAGCATCACTGGGCCGCGGGACGAGGGCTGGGAGTCTACCCCAGCGCTACGTCGGGCGACCACAGCAAAGCCGTGCGAGCCGTTATACTAGGTGACTTTGAAACCGCCCTGCCCCTTCCGGAGCCCGCATGACCCAGGACCAACTCAAACAGGCCGTCGCCCAGGCCGCTGTCGACTTCATTCTGCCCAAGCTGGATGAAAAGAGCGTCGTAGGCGTCGGTACCGGTTCGACCGCCAACTTCTTCATCGATGCCCTGGCTCAGCACAAGACCGCTTTCGACGGCGCAGTCGCCAGCTCCGAAGCCACTGCCCAGCGCCTGAAGGGCCATGGCCTCCCGGTCTACGAACTGAACAGCGTCAGCGAGCTTGAGTTCTACGTGGACGGCGCCGACGAGAGCGATGCACACCTGCACCTGATCAAGGGCGGCGGCGCAGCCCTGACCCGCGAAAAGATCGTCGCGGCCGTGGCCAAGACCTTCATCTGCATCGCCGACGGCAGCAAGCTGGTGCCGGTACTGGGGGCCTTCCCGCTGCCGGTCGAAGTGATCCCCATGGCCCGCAGCCACGTGGCGCGTCAGCTGGTGAAGCTGGGTGGCGACCCGGTGTACCGTGAAGGCGTGGTCACCGACAACGGCAACGTGATCCTGGATGTGTACAACCTGCAGATCACCAACCCGGTGGAGCTGGAAGCGCAGATCAACGCCATCGTCGGCGTGGTGACCAACGGTCTGTTCGCGGCGCGGCCGGCGGATCTGCTGTTATTGGGCACTGTTGAGGGCGTTAAGAGCCTCAAGGCCGAGTAAAACTCTTCGCGGGTAAAGCCGCTCCTACAGGTACCCCACAAGCCTGGAACCGAGGCGATCCCTGTAGGAGCGGGTTTACCCGCGAATAGGCCCTAACAGGCAATCAGTCAGCCGGCTGCTTGAACACATAGAACAGGTTCGGCTCACTGACCAGGTAAATGGTCCCCGCTTCATCCATCGCAATGCCCTCCGCCTGCGGCACCGTCGCCTGCAACCCCTGGAAGCCCTTGCGCAAAGACAAGGTACTCAGCGGCCTACCCTCGACATCCAGCTCCAGCACCAGCCGCGACTCGTCCGACAGCGCCAGCAGATGCCCGCTGCGTTCATCGAACTGCAAGCTCGACAAATCCCGCACAAACAACCGTGAATCGCGCTTGCGGTCCTGCACCACATGCACGGCGTAGGGCTTTTCCGGATTGTCATGTGGGAAGCCATGCACCTCATAGATCAGCATCGGGTCCCGCTCCTTTGCCACGAACAGGCGCTTGCCCGCTGAATCGTAGGCCAGGCCCTCGAAGCCCTTGTTGCCATTGAGGCCAATGCCCAACGTCAGCTGTTCGGCATCACCGGCATCGAGAAACATCGTGTCGTCTTCCAGTCGTACGCGAATCAGCCGCTGCTGACGCTCGTCGGTAATCACATAGCTGTTTGGCCCAACGTACTCCACAGCCTCCGGGTCGCCAAAGCCAGTCAGCGGCACACGTCGCAGGATACGGCCGTCCAGCGACAGCTCGATCAGCTCCGAACGTGCATTGGTGACCGTGAAGAGGGTTTTGCGGTCGGGGTCGTAGGTCAGCGCCGAAATGTCATCATCCAGCCCTTCGATCGGTTGCGCCTCCAGCACCACCCGGTAGCGGTCCAGGCCAATGCTGCGCTCCACAGGCTGCCACCAGGTCTTCAGATTGAACCAGCCACGCTCGAACAGGCGAAACTCCTGCCCAGCCCAGCCAAGCAGGAGCAGACCAACGGCAGCCAGAACAAGGAGCAGACGAACAAAACGACGCATAGGGACAGACTCGACACAAGGATGGCGAATCTAATCATGAATGGCTGAAGCAAAGCTTAATGCAAGCGTCAGGCAAATCTGATGATGTTGTCAGTTCTTCTTGAACCGATAGAAAAGCGCCGGCTCGCTGACCATGTACAAGTTGCCCTTGTCGTCCATGGCCACCCCCTCAGCCCGCGGAATGGTGTCTTCAAGCCCGTTGAAGCCGCCCAGCAGTGTCATGAAGCTGACTTGCTGGCCCTGCTCGTCCAGCTCCAGCAGCATGTTGGAATCGGCCGAGAGCACCAGCAAGTGCCCAGTACGCGGGTCGACCCCCAGGGCAGACAGGTTGCGCAAGTCGAGTTCATCGCTCGGCAACGGCTGTTTGTCACCCTGGAGCGGGCTGCGGCCATCGGTACTCCAGGTGTACAGCTTGGGCGGGCGCTCCTCGCCAATGATCAGGCGCTTGCGCAGCGGGTCCCAGGCGATGGCCTCGAAGCCCTTGTTGCTTTTGACCGACGGGCCCAGGTCGTGGCTCTGGAAGTCGTCGTGATTCAGTGCCGTGGTCTGCGCGTCCACCTTGACCACGGTCAGATCGTGCAGGCGCTCGTCAGTGATGGCCAGGTTGCCGTCTTCCAGCACCGCGACGCCTTCGGGGTTGTTCCAGCCGTTGAGCGGGATCTTGCGCAGCACATCGCCCTCCAGGCTCAGCTCGACCAGGATCGGGTTCTTGCCCATGACCGCGAACAGGGTGCGCGTTTGCGGGTTGAAGGCCACATCCGAGGCTTCATCATCATCCATGCCCGGCAGCGGTTTGGCGTCGATGTCCACCTGGTAATCCGGCAACCACACGCTTTCGCTACGCTCGGCGGTGCTTTCGAAGCCTTCTTTTACCCACAGTGCACCGCGGTCATCCCAGTGCATGGCCACGGCCACGCCATAGCCGATCACCGCCGCCACGGCCATGCCGAAGGGCCAGCGCAGGTAGAAGCGACGCTTGGGAGTTGCCGGGGCGCTGGAGGAGGATGGCATGCGGTGATCCTGGGGAAATGGGCGTAGGTGCGCGCATTATCCGGATTGGGTGTGAAAAATCGGTAAACAGGGCCGGCCTCTTCGCCGGTAAACCCGCGCCCAAGGTTCTGCACAGTATTCAAGGCCTGTGCAATCCCTGTAGGAGCGGGTTTACCCGCGAAGAAGGCGACGCGGTTTCGAGTTAAAGCACCCGGCTTTCGAAGCGGCTCACACCCGGCAGCTCCAGCACCAGCTCGTCACCGACATTGAACGGCCCAACGCCCGCCGGTGTACCAGTGAGGATCACATCCCCCGCCTGCAACGAGAAATGCGCTGCCATGTACTGAATCATCGGCACGATCGGGTTCAGCATCAGCGCGCTGTTACCCTCCTGGCGCACTTCGCCATTCACGGTCAGGCGCACCGGGATGTCTGTCACATCCTCGAAGCTGGCAGCCGAGACGAACGGTGGCAGCACGCAAGCGCCGTCAAAGCACTTGGCCAGCTCCCAGGGCAGGCCCTTTTCCTTCAGCTTGGCCTGCACGTCGCGCAGGGTCAGGTCCAGCGCCGGCGCGTAACCGGAAATGGCGTCCAGCACCTCTTCCTCGCTCGGATGGGTCGACAGCGGTTTGCCCAGCAGTACGGCAATTTCAACTTCATAGTGCACCGACCCACGCTCGGCCGGGATCTTGAAGCCACCTTCGGCCGGCACCACGCAGCTGCCCGGCTTGATGAACAGCAGCGGCTCGGTGGGGATCGGGTTGTCCAGTTCCTTGGCGTGCTCGGCATAGTTACGGCCGATGCACACCACCTTGCCCAGGGGGAAGTGAATGCGCGTGCCGTCTACGTACTGGTGCTGGTAACTCATGGCCGACTCCTCTGGATACTGCTTTTTATTCAGGTGCAAAGATCTTACCCGGATTCATGATGCCGTTAGGGTCGAACACGGCCTTTATTGCTTTCATGCAGGCGATTTCTTCAGGGGAACGGCTGTAGCTCAGGTAGTCACGCTTTGTCATGCCTACACCATGCTCGGCAGAAATCGACCCGTTGTAACGCTCGACAATCTCGAACACCCACTTGTTGACCTTGGCACACGAAGCGAAGAAGTCATCCTTGCTCATATGCTCAGGCTTGAGGATGTTCAGGTGCAGGTTGCCGTCACCAATATGGCCGTACCACACCACTTCATAGTCCGGATAATGTTCAGAGACGATGACGTCGATATCGCGCAGAAACGCAGGCACTTTCGAGACAGTGACGGAAATGTCGTTCTTGTACGGTGTCCAGTGCGAGATGGTTTCCGACAGGTACTCGCGCAGCTTCCACAGGTTTTTCAGCTGGGTCTCGCTCTGGCTCATTACCCCATCCAGCACCCAACCCTGCTCGACGCAGTGCTCGAAGGTAGCCAATGCTTCGTTGGCAACGTCTTCAGTGCTGGCCTCGAACTCCAGCAATGCATAGAACGGGCAATCAGTCGCGAACGGCGCAGGTACATCGCCGCGGGCGAGGATCTTGGCCAGCCCCTTGTCGGAGAAGAACTCGAAAGCGGTCAGGTCCAGCTTGCCCTGGAAAGCGTGCAGCACCGGCATGATCGAGTCGAAGTCCGGTGTGCCCAACACCATGGCGGTGAGGTTGCGCGGTGCGCGGTCCAGGCGCATGGTGGCCTCGACCACGAAGCCCAGCGTACCCTCGGCACCGATGAACAGTTGGCGCAGGTCGTAGCCGGTGGCGTTCTTGATCAGGTCCTTGTTCAGTTCCAGCAACTCGCCCTTGCCGGTGACCACTTTCAGCCCGGCCACCCAGTTGCGGGTCATGCCGTAGCGGATCACCTTGATTCCGCCGGCATTGGTGCCAATATTCCCGCCAATCTGGCTGGAGCCGCTGGAAGCGAAGTCCACCGGGTAATACAGGCCTTGCTCTTCGGCAAAGGTTTGCAACTGGCGGGTGATGACCCCTGGCTGGCAAACCACAGTACGGTCGAAAGCATTGAAGCCAAGGATCTGGTTCATGTAGTCGAAGGCAACCACAACCTCGCCATTGGCCGCCACCGCACCAGCAGAAAGCCCGGTACGCCCGCCAGAGGGCACCAGCGCCACCTGGTGCGCATTGGCCCAGTGCACAATGGCTTGCACCTGTTCTACCGTTTTGGGAAAGACGATAGCGCTGGGCGCTGGCGGGTAATGCTTGGTCCAGTCCTTGCCATACGCTTCGAGGGAAACCGGGTCAGTCAGGACCTTGCCCGGGTCGACAAGGGTCATCAGTTCTTCAATAACAGCGGGGCGGGTCATCGCTGGAACTCTCGACTTATTCATGGTCACCCTGAGCACTCTTCAACTGTCGGGATAAGCTCAGATTGTGTCGCGTATGCTAGCATAGCCCTCCCGCTGTTCATGCTAAGGCTGCCCTCGCGCCTGGCATCACCCCTCGCCATTTTATCTCCGGGATACAGGTTTACGCAGATGAGCAAGACTTCTCTCGACAAGAGCAAGATCCGGTTCCTTCTTCTTGAAGGTGTGCACCAGAACGCGGTCGATACCCTCAAGGCCGCCGGCTACACCAACATCGAATACCTCACTGGTTCGTTGCCGGAAGCCGAGCTGAAGGAAAAGATCGCCGATGCCCACTTCATCGGCATCCGTTCGCGCACCCAGCTCACCGAAGAGATCTTCGACTGCGCCAAGAAACTGGTCGCTGTTGGCTGCTTCTGCATCGGTACCAACCAGGTTGACCTGGAAGCTGCCCGCGAGCGCGGTATCGCCGTGTTCAACGCGCCATACTCCAACACCCGCTCGGTCGCCGAACTGGTACTGGCCGAAGCCATCCTGCTGCTGCGCGGCATCCCTGAGAAGAACGCCTCCTGCCACCGTGGCGGCTGGATCAAAAGTGCTGCCAACTCGTTCGAAATCCGCGGCAAGAAACTGGGCATCGTCGGCTACGGCTCGATTGGTACCCAGCTTTCGGTACTGGCTGAGAACATGGGCATGCAGGTGTACTTCTTCGACCCGCTGACCAAGCTGCCACTGGGCAACGCCGTGCAGGTCACCAGCCTGAACGAGCTGCTGGGCCTGGCTGACATCGTCTCGCTGCACGTGCCTGAGCTGCCATCCACCCAGTGGATGATCGGCGAGAAGGAAATCCGCTCGATGAAGAAGGGCGCGATCCTGATCAACGCCGCCCGTGGCACCGTGGTCGAGCTGGACCACCTGGCCGCTGCCATCAAGGACAAGCACCTGATCGGCGCTGCCATCGACGTGTTCCCGGTCGAGCCACGCTCCAACGACGAAGAGTTCGAGAGCCCGCTGCGCGGCCTCGACAACGTGATCCTGACGCCGCACATTGGTGGCTCCACCGCCGAAGCCCAGGCCAACATCGGTCTGGAAGTGGCCGAGAAACTGGTCAAGTACAGCGACAACGGTACTTCGGTGTCCTCGGTCAACTTCCCGGAAGTGGCCTTGCCAGCGCACCCAGGCAAACATCGCCTGCTGCACATTCACGAAAACATCCCGGGCGTGCTCAGCGAGATCAACAAGGTCTTCGCCGAGAACGGTATCAACATCTCCGGTCAGTTCCTGCAGACCAACGAGAAAGTCGGTTACGTGGTGATCGACGTTGACGCCGAGTACTCGGACCTCGCGCAAGAGAAACTGCAACAGGTCAAGGGCACCATCCGTTCCCGCGTCCTGTTCTAAGTCTGGGTGCAGCATGAAAAAGGGAGGCCATGAAGGCCTCCCTTTTTTATTTCACTTCAACCGTGATTTTCTTCGACTCGACGCTAGGCTTGAACGGCACGTGATACTGGTCACCCAGAATCAGTTGCAGGGTGTGCTTGCCCGGGGTCAGGGTAATGCTGGTTTCGGTCTGTGCCTTGCCGAAGTGCAGCACTTGCGGCCCTGCCGGCAGTGCGACGCCGGCCTCTGGCATCAGGCTGGTCGGCAGCGGCATGTCAGCCACGGGCTCCTTGTCGACATCCACCAGTAGATGGTGGTGCCCGGTGTGCGGTGTTTGATCGCCCGCAGGCTTGAGGCCCATACCCTCGATGCCGAACTTGACGGTGAAGGTCTTGTCGACCGTGGCACCATCGGCGGGGGAAACGATGAAGACCTTCGCCTCCTTGGGCGGCTCCTGGCTCTTCAGGGCGTCTGCGGCACTGGCGAACACCGACGCTCCCATCAGCAGACCGGCAACGGCAGCACGCGAAAATAGGCTGTTCATTCACTTCTCCTGTGATTCACTTATTGACCGCTGCCTGTCATCCAAAAGCGGCGGTAGTTCACCTTAGTTGAAATAACCGCCAAGGTGTTCACATTGCCTGACAGAAATATTTCAATCAGGGTTAAACAATGCCGAGGCTTGAAGGTCATAGGCTGCGCTCGATCACGGCGAGGAAGAAAGCCGTGGCGATCGTTTTCAATCTGCAAAAAGAAAAGGGGCATACATGCGTTCGACCATAGGTGTACTGCTGGCAGTACTGATCAGTCCATTGGCTCAGGCGGAGCTGATCGACGAAATCGCCGACCGGGGCGAACTGCGCATTGCCATACAAGCCGACAACTCGCCCTACGCTTTCAAACAAGACGACCATCTGACAGGTTTTGACATCGAATTTGGCCAGGCCCTGGCCAAGGAACTGGACCTGCGCGCCGAGTTCGTCGAAGCCCCGGCGACCGAAGTGCTGGCGGGTGTCGAGAGTGGCAAGTACGACATCGCACTCACCCCGTCGAGTGATTCGCTCACAGGCGACGGCCCGCTCGATGTGAGCCGGCCGATTGGCGAGAAGAAGCTGGTGATCCCGTTCCAGAAGGACAACCCGGCTTTTGAAAGCGCCGTAAACAATGCGTTGCAGCGCTTGAAGGACAGTGGCCGGACTGGCGAGCTTGAGCAGAAGTGGTTCAAGGGTGTGCAGGAGACTGCAGGCGGGCAGTAAGGTCTTATTTGCAACCTGTAGCCGCTAATACGGTAGCGGCGTCAACGGTGAACGGCGGGTGGAGATTGGCCACCAGGGCCGGCCTCTTCGCGGGTGAACCCGCTCCTACAACGGGCTGTGTCCAACCACCGATGTATGTCCACCACCAATCTGTGTAGGAGCGGGTTTACCCGCGAATGCGGTGGCGGCGGCAACGGTGAACGGCGGGTGGAGATTGGCCACCAGGGCCGGCCTCTTCGCGGGTGAACCCGCTCCTACACGACGGGCTGTGTCCAACCACCGATGTATGTCCACCACCAATCTGTGTAGGAGCGGGTTTACCCGCGAATGCGGTGGCGGCGGCAACGGTGGACAGCGGGTGGAAATTGGCCAGCAGGGCCGGCCTCTTCGCGGGTGAACCCGCTCCTACACGACGGGCTGTGTCCAACCACCGATGTATGTCCACCACCAATCTGTGTAATCGATGGACTCGCCCCCGCCGAGGCATCACAGTGCCACGGTGGTGTTCGAAGAAGCCAACGGCAGCGAGGGCGAGACCATGAAAAAGCATAGTTCGAAACACGATTCCCTGTCTTCCACTGATGTGGAGCTTTGCACAACCATCTGCGTAGACCTGGCCAAACAGGTCTTCCAATTAGCAGGCGAGGACGCTACTGGGCGGGTGATCTACGAAGATCGCATCAAATCCCGCCAAGCGTTCCATGATTTCCTGCTCAGGCTGCCAACTACCGTGGCCGTCTTGATGGAGTGCGGTCCAGGTGCACAAGCCTGGGCCAGACTGCTGCAGGCCAAAGGTAATCCGGTTCGCATCCTGCCGGCGCAACGTGTCGCCGAACATCGCAGCGGTGCAAAGAACGATCGTAACGACTGCTATGCCATTTTGCGTGCCGGTCGCGATACGAGCATCGCTTCGATACCGATCAAGAGCACCACAGCACTGGCTATTCAAGCGCTGCACCGTATCCGGCGCGGTAACATCAAGCGACATACCGCGCTGGGTAATCAGATCCGTGGTTTGCTACTTGAGCATGGCGTATCCATGCCCCAGGGTGATGCCGCGATCAATAAGCATGTGCCTCAGGCGCTTGAGGATGCTTCCTTGCCTCTGCCCGACCTGTTGCGCGAGTTGCTCGATGAGTTGCTGATGGACTGGTTGTCTCTAGGTGAACGCATAACGGTGCTGAGCCGACGGCTCGAAGCGACTGCCCAAGAGGATAAAGTCGCTCAGCGACTGATCACCATTCGCGGCGTCGGCCCTATCATTGCCACGGCGATCGTGGCGAAACAGACCGAACCCAGCCGCTTCGCCAGTGGCCGAATGTATGCCGCCTTCTTCGGTATCGTGCCCGATCAGCACAGCAGCGGAAACAAAATCAGATTGGGCAAGATGAGCAAGCGCGGTGACGGCTACATACGCAGCCTGATGATCCAGGGCGCCCATGCTGTTTTGAGTCAGTTAAGGCCTGATTCCGATCAGCCAGATGATCGCCGCCTCTTGCGCTGGCTATCCCGCCTTGGGCGCAAGGAGGCGGCGATCAGGCTGGCTAATCGAAATCTGCGGATTATCTGGGCCCTGTTACAGAGCGATCAGGTTTACCAACGCAAACCGAACGAAAAACCGGAGGCGGCTATGAGCCTCTGACCAACCGGGTAATGCCACCGGGGCGCTAGGCGCTCCAACCCCTGCTAGTGAACATTGACCCTAGGTAAGACCGTCGCAGACCGATGCCTCCGCTCCTACAGGCCTGATAGTGGCCTCAATGTAAACGGCACACTGCGAGCTCACCACGATGTTGGCCAGAAGCAAAAAGCTTCCTCGAATAGGCCTGATACATAGATGCAACCGGGTTCCTATGTTCAAAAAGCAGCTAGACAGTGTGGGCGAGTCCATACATAGGAGCGGGTTTACCCGCGAATACGGTAGCGGCGGCAACGGTGAACGGCGGGTGGAAATTGGCCAGCAGGCCCGGCCCTTTCGCGGATAAACGGCGGCCTGTGTCCAACCACCGATGTGTGTCCACCACCAATCTGTGTAGGAGCGGGTTTACCCGCGAATACGGTAGCGGCGGCAACGGTGAACGGCGGGTGAAAATTGGCCAGCAGGCCCGGCCCTTTCGCGGATAAACGGCGGCCTGTCTCCAACCACCGATGTGTGTCCCCCACCAATCTGTGTAGGAGCGGGTTTACCCGCGAATACGATAGCGGCGGCAACGGTGAACGGCGGGTGAAAATTGGCCAGCAGGCCCGGCCCTTTCGCGGATAAACGGCGGCCTGTCTCCAACCACCGATGTGTGTCCCCCACCAAATCTGTGTAGGAGCGGGTTTACCCGCGAATACGATAGCGGCGGCAACAGTGAACGGTGGGTGAAAATTGGCCTGCAGGTCCGGCCCTTTCGCGGGTAAAGGCAGGCGATCACTCAGAGCGGACGCAGCAGGCCGAAACGCTTGCGCAGCGCCCAGTCCAGCAACCGCCGCGGCAGCAACCGTGCCATCAGCGGCAAGGCTGTACTGCCATTCCCCAGCCGCACCCGTGCTGGCGCCGGCGACTTGCCGACGGCTGCCAGCACGCCTTGGGCAAATACCGCCGCCGACGTTGGCTTGTCCTGCGATGCCCGCGCCCGCGCCTGCACATGCTCACGCAAAGGCCACCACGCCGAGTCCATCGCCAGTACCTGCTCGGCCTGGCGCTGGGCATTGCTGGCGAACTGCGAGGCAATTGCGCCCGGCTGTACTTCCATCACCTGCACACCGAACGGCGCCAGCTCCAGGCGCAAGGCATCGCTCAGGGCATGCACAGCCGCCTTCGAGGCGCAGTAGGCACCGGCGAATGGCGTGACCAGCACGCCCGATACACTGCCGATATTCACCACCAGGCCGCGTGAGCGGCGTAGCAGTGGGAACAGCGCCCGGGTAACGCCGACCACGGCGAAAACGTTGGTTTCGAATTGCTGGCGCAGGGCGTCGACGCCACCATCGAGCAGTGGGCCCATGGCGCCGTAGCCGGCGTTGTTGATCAGGATATCGAGGGTCTCCAGTTCCTCTGCCAGGCGGGCCAGCGCCTCGCCGTCGTTTACATCCAGCTGCCGGGCCGTGTAGCCGGCGGCACTCAATTGCTCGACATCTTCAGGCTTGCGGGCGGTAGCCCAGACATGGTGGCCCGCATCGCGAAAGGCGTCGGCCAGGGCGCGGCCGATGCCGCTGGAACAACCGGTGATCAGGACGGTGGGCATGGTTGGGGCCTGTTGTCATGGAGTAAACACATCAATTGGCAAATGTACCCTGCAGGCGCTCTGCCCGGAATTCGAGGGTCTGCGGCCGATAGCCGGAACGCAGCGGTGGCAATGGCAGGCAGTCTTGCCACTCGGCCCCCGGCTGCAATTCACCTGGTCCTCGGTATCGCGGTGCATTGTAGGTATTCTCGGCCAGGTTCACGGTATCGCCCGGTGCATACGCCGCCACGCGCCAACGCAGTTCGGTCAGCGGCACGTCGTTGCCGTTCTTCACGCGGACCTGCAGGGCACGGTCGGCGGGACAGTGTTCGGGGGCGTAGGTCAGGCGCAGGTCCAGGCGTGCCAGTCGGCTGCTTTCGCGGCTGTCTTGCCAGACGACGAACGAAGCCACCAGGCCCAGGCCACACACGGCCGCCAGGGAGATGGGAAGAGCCTTGGCTGGGTAACGCAACAACAACACCAGCCAGGTGAGGATCAGCAGGGCACCGATCAGCATCGCGTAATCGCCTCATTCGCGCGGAGTGATGGCTACAGCCTACCTAAAACCCAGCGGTCAGGTAACCGGTGAGCACCTCTGCCAGAAACCAGACCTGACATTGCTGCGAGCAGAGGAAACGCTACATCCCTTCTGGATTTCACCCTGCCTATTCTAAAGGAGCATGGCCATGAGTCACATTTGAGGGGGAGGATGATTTGCAGCGACCTTTCAAGGTGGTGGGTGGCCCATTCGACATCCACATCATAGCCCCGAGCGTTGAATGAGCAGGCTCGCCCCTGGTCAGCCCAGGGGCGAGTCAGCATTTACTGCGCGATGGTCTTCACCGAAACGCCGCGCTCGATGGGGGTGGAGGTGCGCCCATACACATCCTCGAAGCGCTCGATGTCATCCTCGCCCAGGTAGCTGCCGGACTGCACTTCGATGATCTCCAGGGGGATCTTGCCCGGGTTGCGCAAACGGTGCACCGAAGCGATGGGGATATAGGTCGACTGGTTTTCGGTCAGCAGGAACACGTTTTCGTCGCAGGTCACCTCGGCGGTACCGGATACCACGATCCAGTGTTCGGCGCGGTGATGGTGCATCTGCAGCGACAGGCTGGCGCCCGGTTTGACGGTGATGTGCTTGACCTGGAAGCGGCCGCCCATGTCCACCGAGTCGTACGAGCCCCACGGGCGATACACTTCCAGGTGGTTCTGGGTTTCCGTGCGGCCCTGTTCGTCGAGGGTCTTGACCATCTGCTTGACGCCCTGGACCTTGTCCTTGTGGGCAATCATCATGGCATCCTTGGTCTCGACCACCACGATGTTCTCCAGGCCGATCACCGACACCAGTTTGCCGTTGCCGTGGATCATGCAGTTGCGGCTGTCTTGAACCACCACATCGCCCTTGGTGACGTTGCCGTTGTCGTCTTTCTCGTGCACTTCCCACAGCGACGACCAGCAGCCGACGTCGCTCCAGCCGGCCGACATCGGCACCACGCAGGCGCGCTGGGTCTTTTCCATTACCGCGTAGTCGATGGAGTTGTCCGGGCAGCAGGCGAAGGTGGCTTCGTCGATGCTCAGCACATCGCCGTCTTCCTCGCTGCGCTCCAGGGCCAGTACGCAAGTGTCGTAGATGTCGCCATCGTGCTTTTTCAGTTCCTCAAGGAAGCGGCTGGCGCGGAACAGGAACATGCCGCTGTTCCAGAAATAGCCACCGGCCTGGACGAACTCGGCGGCGCGTTTTTCATCGGGCTTCTCGACGAACTGCGCAACCCGCGCCACGCCTTCGGGCAGCAGCGCGTCCTGGCTGGAACGGATGTAGCCATAGCCGGTTTCCGGCTTGGTCGCCGGCACGCCGAACAGCACCATCTCGCCACGCTCGGCGGCCACGGTGGCCAAGGCCAGGGCACGTTGCAGGGCCTTCTGGTCATCGATCACATGATCGGCAGGTAGCACCAGCATCAGCTCGTCGCGGCCTTCGTTGACCAGCTTCATGGCAGCCATGGCCACGGCCGGCGCAGTGTTGCGGCCGAACGGTTCCATGAGGATGCCCTGGGTTTCCAGCTTCAGTGCGGCCAGTTGCTCCTGGACGATGAACTTGTGGTCCTTGTTACAGACCACGACCGGGGTGTCCATGCCCTCGAATACCAGGCGCTCGATGGTTTGCTGGAACAGCGTGTGTTCACCGGTCAGGGCCAGGAACTGTTTGGGGAACTGCTTGCGCGACAGAGGCCACAGACGGGAACCGCTACCACCAGAAAGAATTACCGGGATCATCATGTTTCTCCAATAGTCGTTGAGAGGCAGGGGAATCAGTTGCTAGCCACGGGGCGAGTTACCCACACCGGCGACAAGGCGTTGCCGGAACCCGTTACGTACAGCACTGCGGCTTCGCCGCGTTCCAGGGCGACGGGTTTCACGTCACCCACTTTCTTGTCTCCTTGGTACAGCGCCAGGTTGACCTTGACCGGGTTGATTTCGCGTTCGCCACGGCCGTTGGCGGCCACCGGCTTGACCACTTCGGTCTTGCCGTCGGCGGTTTTCAGGGTCAGTTGCTGGTCGCTCAGGTTCTGCACGCGCACCAGGGCTTTCTGCTTGTTCTTGAACGGTGGTTCTTCGATCAGTTTCGGGTTGCCGTTGTTGCTGTTGACCAGGGTGTAGTACTTGTCCGAGGCCAGCTTGACCGGCACGCTCTTGCCGCCGACCTGGGCGGTGTAGTCGCCGCCTGGCAGGAAGCTGAAGTCGCTGCTGGCCTGGGCACCAACCTGTTTGATCTGGGTGTTGCCGACCGATGCTGCGGCCGGTGCGCTGGTGGCGTTGTACAGGCGTACGAAGGTCGAGCCTTTCGGCGCACTTGGGCCATACAGTGCGGCGTCGGCACCGGCGAACGCCTGCATCGAAGCAAGGGAAAGGCCGGCCGCGAGGGTGAGGGCTTTGGCAATGGAAGTCTTGGTAGTCATGTGCGTTTCCTCTCTATCAGTCAGTGGTCTGTCCGGGTGGACGACAAGGCCAGGTTTTGTTCGGATTTACGGGAGTTTTTCAGCTGCGCGATCCACTGCGGATCGAAGCTGCTGAGGTCGTTTTTCATTGGCAGATAACGTTCGGGGAATTCCCACACCACCACTTGTGGTGCGGCGTTCTTGAAGGCATCGCTTTGCAGGTACTTGAGCATCGGCAGCAGCGGGCCATGGCCGTCTTCGGCGTAGTTGGCGACGTCACTGCGCAGGGCCTGCTGCAGCGCGCCGAGGAAGTTCCAGTGCGGGTTGGCGCTGTAGCTGGTGCCTACCAGTGCAACCGGGATCTGCTTGTCGGCGAACAACGCGTCGCCGGCGTCACCCTCGGCGTCGACTGGGCGAGTGGTGCGTTGCTGCAGGTTGTCCGGGGTCGGCAGCAGGTTGCTGAACAACGGGTCCAATGGCAGGAAGTTGGTCAGGTCGCCCTTGTAGGGGGCGGTGTTGCCGGCTTCGGTGATGAAGGCTTGTGGGGCGCCGTTGAGCAGGCTCTGGCGGCTGACCGCTTCGGCCAGCGTTTGCGCCGCCACTTCGGCACCCATAGGCGTCCAGTGGGTATCGGTACGCAGGAACACCTGGCCACGGGCCTTGGCCTGCTCCATCGCTGCCATCAGGTCCGGTGCGAACACGTTGGCCTGGCGTGCCTGGGCATGGAACTGGTTGTACAGTTCGTCATGCAGGCTGGCAGGCCGCTCTTTGCCCAGGTACTCGGCGTAGACCCGCGCCTTGGCTGGTACGATCGCCAGCACCAGTTGGCTGCCGTGTTGCTGCAGGGTGTCGCGTACGCCACGGATCAGTGCCAGGTTTTCCTGCATCAATTGTTCGGCACCGGCGGTGGGCTTGAACTCTTCGTCGCTGAACAACCATTGGTCGCGGCCCAGTACCACACCCGGGCGGCCTTCGTTGAACAACTTGAAGTCCATTGCCGCCCACAGGTTGGTGCCCAGGCGCTTGATCGGGAACTCGGCGTCGTAGTGGGTCTCGGCGGCCTTGGCCAGCTTGCCGTTGAGCAGGGTCATCTGCTCGGTGCGCTGGAAGCTCTGCAGGCCACCGGTGGACCAGGCGCCCATGCCGACCAGCAGGCCGAGGAACGACAGGGAATAGGTGATGCGTAATGTCCGGGTCATGGTCATCAACCTCAGAACTGGAAGTAAAGGAACGGCGAGTAGCTTTGCGCCGAAAGCTTGAGGATCGAGGCGACGAACAGCAGCAGGATCAGTGCGCGGGTCATCACCCGGGTCCAGTCCAGGCCGATCGAGCCGTCAGCGTTGACCTGCACCGGGGTCGCCGTGGGCGTCGGTCTGGCATTGCGGTAGAAGTCACGCAGGCCGAAGAACGCCAGGGTGAGGTAGGCGATGACCAGGGTGGCCACCTGCAGGCCGGTAAGTTGGGCACGGTTGAGCTCCGACAGCTGCCAGTCGCCGAAGCTGAACATGGCGCCGTACATACGGGCGGCCACATGCAGGTTTTCGGCGCGGAAGATCACCCAGCCGACCACCACCAGCAGGAAGGTGAAGGCCCACTTCACTGGGTTGAAGCGTTGCGGGTTGGTGTCGAGGCCCAGCGCGCGCTCGATGGCCAGCCACATGCCGTGCCAGGCGCCCCAGATGATGTAGGTGAAGTTTGCACCGTGCCACAGGCCGCCCAGCAGCATGGTCAGGAACAGGTTGCGGTAGGTATTGAAGGTGCCTTTACGGTTACCGCCCAAGGTGATGTACAGATAGTCGCGCAGCCAGGTCGACAGGCTGATATGCCAGCGCCGCCAGAACTCGGTGATTGACTGGCTGATATAGGGCTGCTTGAAGTTTTCCATGAAGCGGAAGCCCATCATCAGGCCCAGGCCGATGGCCATGTCGCTGTAGCCGCTGAAGTCGAAGTACAGCTGTGCGGTGTACGCCAGGGCGCCGAGCCAGGCATCGCCCGTAGTGGGGTTTTGCAGGGCGAAGCAGTGGTCGGCGACCACGGCCAGGGTGTCGGCGATGAACACCTTCTTGATGAAGCCCTGCATGAAGCGGGTGCAGCCTTCGGAGAACTTGTCCAGGGTGTGGGTGCGGTTGTTGAACTGGTCGACCAGGTCCTTGAAGCGCAGCACGGGGCCTGCGATCAGGTGCGGGAAGATCGCCACGAACGCTGCGAAGTCGATCAGGTTGCGGGTCGCCGGGGTGTCGCCGCGGTATACATCGATGATGTAGCTGATCGACTCGAAGATGTAGAACGAGATACCGATCGGCAGCAGCACGTGGGTCAGAATGAATGGCTCCAGGCCAAACGACGTCATGATCGCGTTCAGGCTGTCGACGCCGAAGTTGGCGTACTTGAAGTAGCCGAGGATCGCCAGGTCGACACCCACGCCGAGCAGCAACCAGCGCTGCGCCGGCTTGGTGCGCACACCGGCGGCACCGACTTTCAGGCCGATCCAGTAGTTCCACAGGGTGACCCCGGCGAACAGTGCCAGGAAATCCACCCGCCACCAGGCATAGAAGATGTAGCTGGCGATCAGCAGCAGCAGGTTGCGATAACGTTGCCCGCTCAAGTAGTACAGGCCGAGGAAGATCGGCAAGAACAGGAACAGGAACACGTTGGACGAGAAGACCATCCCGGTTCTCCTAATTTGTTCACAGCATCCAGGGCAAAGCGCCCCCCAAACCCCCCAGTGCAAGACTGGAAGGCAACTTAGATCCCTGTGGGAGCGGGCAAGCCCGCGAACAAGGGCGAAGCCCTTGCCATGCACCGCGGTGGCTTCTTCGCGGGCATGCCCGCTCCCACAGGTTCCGCCCCCGCAATGGGGGTCAATTCATCTCTTGCTCTCTGCACTCGGGTCGTAGACCCGGGTCAGGTCGCCGCCCAGCCGGAAGCTGTTGAACGGCTGCATGTCGTGCTTGCGCTCAAGCGTGTCGCCAACGCAGTGGTACAGCGCACACCAAGGCTCGAGCCAGGAGTACTTGCTGTCGACCTTGAGGTCGGTCATGTCCTGTTTCTTGCCCGCGCGCGCCTTGAACTGGCTGGGGTCGCGGGCGCCGGCCAGCACGCCTTCACCCAGGCGCTGCAAGGCGAAGTTGTTCTCGGCGCGCAGGTCGACGCCATTGGCCTGGGCGAAGCTGGCAATCATCGCCAGCGGCGGCAAGGCGTAGTTGTGATAAGCCAGCGCGCGCTGCTTGCGCTTGATTTCGTTGGGCAGGAAGCCCTGGTCATCCACCTGGTTGGCGCCCACCTTGTATTCCTTCACGGCCCAGTCGAAGAGGTCGCGACGGTCGGTGGCAACGGCGGTAGCCATCACCGACCAGGCTGCCCAGTAGCTGTGGTTGTTGATCTTCTCCAGCGGCAGGTCGCTCCAGTCACGCACAGTCTGCTCGGCCAGGCGGGTAAGCCATTTTTCGATCAGGTCGGCCTCGGCCTGGTGTGCGGCCAGCGGCTGCGAGTTGGAGAATTTCAGACGCAGCCACGAGCCGCTCATGCTGCCCAGCGCCCATTTGCGCATCGACTTGCCGGTATGGTTGTAGTCGGTGGACAGCAATGCACCGGCGCGTGCCCAGGTGCCCAGCCACGTCAGGGTGCAGTCGAGTTGCGCCGGGCGGCCGTCGCGCATGTACTGGCCGACCATCTTGCTCACGCCTTTCTCAAGCGTGGTGATGTCTTCGGTCGACTTGCGGAAGGCTTTTTCCGAGGCCGCGTTGAGCGTTGCCCGTGCCTTGTCCGAACCTTCGTACTTGCTGCGAAACTGCAGCGCGCCGGTGTAGGGTTTGGGTGCCGCTTCGCAGCGGAAATTGCCATGGCCGGTCTTGAGCTTTTCGATCCCCTCGTAGTAACCCTGCGGCGGTACCAGCGCGGCGTGCGCGACACCGCCAAACAAGGCCAACGCGAGCAGGGCGGGGCTGGAAATACGCTTGATGATGGTCATGGGTCGCCTCACTGGCCGGCCTGCGCGGTTTGCGCAGGCACGGCGAAGTTGTTGCGTTTGCAGAGCTTGGCTTCGACCTTCTGGGTGCCGCTTTCCGGCCCCTGTACCTCGAACGCCAGCAGGCGCTGGCTGGCCCAGTCCTCGTCTTCGCGCATCTGGAAGACGAAGCGGCCGTCGGTGTCGGAGGTTTCAGGCTTTTCCAGCTTGATGTCCTCGTGGCGGCCGTTGAGGTACCAGAGGGTGGCCTGCAACACCTTCACCGAGGGGTCTTCGAACTTGACGTCCATCTGCAGGTTGCGGTTGATCAGGTCTTTGATCACGCCGCCCTTGCCGTTGACCATCAGCTCGTTCTTGCCCGGCTTGAGGGTGGTGCTGGCGCTCATCAGGGCTGGGCGGTCGTCGCAGCCGTCGTCGAGCAGGCCAAGGATTTGCCGCCAGATGGTTTCCTGGTTCAGGCGGTACAGCGGGGAGAATTCCCAGATGAGGATCTTCGGCGGGTTCTTCTGGAATTCCTCGCTGCCCAGGTACTCGATCATCGAGCCTTCCAGGCCACCGCCTGGGAAGGCGACGTTGAGCACGTCGGCGCCGATGTATTGCTCGAGGAAGCCCGAGAAGTTGTAGTTCTTGCCACTGTGGCTGGTACCGACCAGGGTGATCTGCGCGTTGCCGCTGTCACCGAACAGGTCGTCACCACCGCTCGAGCCTTTCGGCTCGGTGGCGAACTGGTCCATGTACTGGACGGCGTAGCTGGTGCCGCACAGTTGGCCGGCAACGTTGTGCAGGGTGCCGGTCTTGCCCATGCGCCCGGACTTCTTCGTCTCGAATTCCTTGCGCGGGATGCCTTCGAAGGCTGGCATCTTGTGCACGGTGTCGGCCACGATCTTCGCTGCGCGCTCGGCACCGTACGGCGTCCAGTGCTGGTCGCCACGGAAGTAGAAATCCTTGCCCCGGTCGGCGGCGGCCAGTTGCTCGTTGGTCAGTGGTGACAGGTCGGGCACGTTGTAGCCCATGCTGGCGAAGCGCTTGAGCATGGCCTGGTAGTTACCCAGGGCCTTCTGGTAGTCGAAGGCGGCTTTTTCGGCCGGGTTGAGCATGTTGCGGTTCACCAGGCCACGGGTCGGCTGGTACACCACCACCAGTTCCACACCACGCTTCTTGAACGCGTCGTGCACTTGTTGCAGGCGTTTGTAGCCGGCCGGGGTGGTGTTGAACTCGGTGCGCAGGTCTTCGCGGGTGCGGAACAGCCAGTCGCCCTGGGCCTGCACCAGCGTGGTGAAGTTTTGCTGATAGCGGGTGGTGTAGCGGCTGGCATCGTGCGCTTCAGGGCACAACTGGCAGCAGGGCTCGGCGTTGAAGGTCGGGGCCTTGACGTCTTCGGCGCGCACGCCCTGGCTGATTGCCAGAAGGGCGGCGGACAGGCCCAGCAGTTTCATCAGGTGTGGAGTCATGGTCTGGGCTTCCTTAATCGATCATTTCGGTCTGGCGTTCGACCGGGTCGATCAGCACAGCCTTCTGCTGGCGTACCAGCAGGTCGAGGATTTCGTCCTGGCGCTCGCCCAGCACACCATTGAGGCTGATGCCGCTGGCCTTGCGCGGGGCGAGCATGGACACCTTGTACAGCTCGACCGACAGCGGCGAGTCGATCGACAGCGGGCCGGAGCCGTTGGCCGACAGCTCGCCACCCACCACGATCAGCGACACCTTGGTGTCGAACGGGTCGAGGGCGATGTCGCGGTCGGTGTCGGACAGGTCCTTGATGTGGCCGTATACGCCGACCAGGCCGTTGGCCATGGCGACGTTTTCGTACAGGCGGATGTTCACGCTGTTACGCACGCGGATGCCGTGGCGGCGGTTGTTGACCAGCTTGTTGCCCCAGATCAGGTTGTCGCCGCTTTCGTACAGGGTGATGCCGTCGGTGTGGTTGCGGTAGATCTCGTTGTAGGCCACCAGGTTGTTGACGCTGTTACGGTCGATCACCACGCCCGAGAGCTTGTTGTCATAGCTCTTGTTGTTGATGATCCAGCTGTCGTTGACCTCACGCGAAACGATGATGCCGTGCTTCTTCTTGGTGCCGTACACCGTGTTGCCGGCGATGATCAGGCGGTGCGAACGGTCGTGCGGGTCGATGCCGTAGACGATGTTGTCGCGGTAGGTGCTGTCCTTGATCACGAAGTCCTGGGTTTCGTAGCAGTAGAAGCCGTACCACATGTCGCTGAACTCCGAACCGATGATCCAGCCGGTGGGCTCCGGGCGGCCCATGCGCTTGGCCATGTTCGGCGTGTACTGCGAGATGCTCACGCCATACGACTTGGACTTGGCGTAGCCGAAGCTGGCCATTTTCGTGTTGACGATGTAGGTCTCGGTACCGCCCCATGACAGCAGGAACGGGCGGAACTCCTTGGGCGAGCGGAAGGTCGCCGGGCCGTTGTCCTTTTCCCGCCAGCCGGTCACCTGGGTGTCGGTTACGAACAGCTTGCCGTCATTGACCAGAAATGCGCCGCCCTCCTGGGACAGGCGCAGCTGTTTGACCTTGCCGTCGATCTCGAGGATGCCCTTTTGCCCGACCACGATCGGCAGACGCGCCAGGTAAACCCCGGGCTCGACTTCGCTGAGGTACTGTTTGGGCACCTTCTTGCTCAACTCGGCCAGGTCGACATGGCCGTCATCGATGAAGATGGCCTGCGGGATGCCGTGCTGGCGCTGCACCCACTCGGCGGCCTTGTTGTCGCCGCCGACGAATTCCTTGAGGGCGTCCTCCTGGAACATGCGGCGCAGGCTGACCTTGCCCTTGTGGCGGCGGTCGATTTTCTTCTGCACCGCCTCGGCCGTGAAACCGGTGAGGTCGGGCAGCTTTGGCGGGTCCATCTGCAGCGGCTCGATCGGTGCGCTGGCCACCGTGTAGGTCTTGGCCTGCTGCAGCTCCTTGGCGATCACCTGGGGCTCTGCGGCAGTGGCCAGGCCGCTTGCCAGCAGCAAGGCACTGGCCAACAGGCTATGACGTAAGTGCGGGTGAAGGTTCATCACGGTCAGTCCCCTACCGGCCTCAGAAGCGCCAGATGACGTCGACGAAGGCGCGGTGCATGTACGAGTCCGCTTCCTTGCCGTAGGCGTCGCCCGGCTTGAATACACCGGCACGCAGGCGCACCAGGGCTGACGGCTCGTCGATTGCCTGGCTCATCGAAGCCGGCAGCAGGCCTTGCTTGAAGTACTTGGTCACGACCACGTCCATTTCCTGGCCAAGGTCCTTCTCGCCGTCGACCAGCGGGCGATTCACGCCGTTGTCGTCGACCACCGCGTTGATGCCGCTGGAGCCGATGTTCTGGTTGCCGTCGACGCGCCAGAACTTGTGGTAGATCAGGCTGGCGTCATAGTCATCACGCAACTGCCAGGAGGCGAACAGGGTGGCGGCCTGCAGGTTGCCCAGCTCGCCGCGGAAGGCTTCGCCGAAGCGGTGCACGCGCGAGCGGGTGCCGGTGAAGTTGGAGCGGTTGCTCTCCAGGCCGGTCTGCTCGAAGTTGTTGGAACCGTCATCGCCACCACCACCGCTACCGCGGGCATAGGCCGCGCCGACCTGCCATTGCGGGTCCAGGCGCAGGCGGATACCGAGGTCGGTTGCCCAGGCGTTGACGTCACCGCTCTGCTTGCCGGTGGCGACCTGGTCGTCACCCACCTGCTGGGTGCTCAGCTTGTCGCGGTCACCGGTCAGCCAGGTGACGCTGCCCCAGTAATTCACGGTGTGGTCGTTGCGCCAGTTGTAGGCGTCGCTGTTGGCCTCAAGGCCCAGCCAGGTGAGGTCGCCGGTGCGGGTCTTGTCCAGGGCGTCGACGGTTTCGCCGGGGTTCTTCAGGCTGCCGTTGTCGTGCGTATGGTGTGCCCGCACGCCGACCCAGTGGCCAGGCGTCCACTGGGTGGCGACGTTGCCGTAGAGGTGGGTGCGGTCCTTGTCTTCCGGGGCCAGTTCGGTGAGGTCGGTGCGGTATTCGCTGAAGCGCTGGGCCACGCCCAGATCGGCCTTGAGCAGGGTGGTGTCGAAGGTCCAGTTCAGCGCTTCGATGTTGGTATCACGCCACATGCCATCGTCGCTGCGCAGGCGCTGGCGACCGAAGCGCAGTTGCTCGCCGGGGTAGGCGGTGAGGCCGCTGTAGCCGATCCAGAACTCGCGCATGGCCAGGTAGCTTTTGTCTGGTTGACGGCTGTCGTCGCCGGTTTCGCTGCTGGTGCCGTCGCCGTTCTGGCGCAAGGTGTCGGTTTCGATGGTGTCGGTCGCAGCGACCGCCTGGCCCATGGCGTAGGCACTCCAGTTACCGCGCTCGCCGTATACCCACGGGCGCAGATCCAGGCCCAGGCCGTTGACATCGCCGCCAGAGCGGGTGCCCAGGTCACGATCGTCTTCCGATTGCCCGGTGATTTTCACGTCCAGGCCGAAGTTTTTCTCGGCGGTCATTTCCGCCAGGGTCGGGCAGGACCACAACAGGGCGAAGCTCAGACCGATACCGGCTTTCACGAAGGGGTTGAGCGTCATAGCGAGTCCTCACCGTCTACTTCTTTTTCGTCGTCTTGCAGGGCTTCGAGGGCCAGGGTGCTATTCGCGCCCTGCGCCATGCTGCCGCGTGCACGCTTTTCCTGGTCCAGCAGCTGCTGGGCCTGGTTGCGCTGATCAGGTGTCAGTTGCTGGTCGAGCTGCTGCAGCAGTTCCGCCGATTGTGGCGTCGGGTTGGCCTGCGACAGTTGGGCGAATACCCAGGCGTTGCCTGGTTGTGGGCGGATGCCGTGGCCCTCGCTGAACAGCTGGGCCAGGGCATAGTCGGCGCTGTTCTGCCCGCCACGGGCGGAGGCCAGCAGGTGGTCGACGGCCTTCTGCGGTTCGACATTGCCCAGGTAGCCGCGACGGTAGAGCTGGCCCAGGTAGTAATGGGCGCTGATCTCACCGGCTTGGGCAGCGGCTTGCAGGTGCTGCTCGGCTTTTTGAGCGTCGGCAGGCAGGGTTTTGCCTTCGTAGTACAGACGGCCCAGCAGCAGTTCGGCGCGTGGCTGTTCAGCTTCGCGGCCTTTGTCGATGTAGGCCATCAACTGGTCGGTGTCGCCCAGTTCGGGGAAGTCGTATACCAGCTGTGCCAGGCTGACCCAGGACGCCGGGTTGGCCGGGGCTACTTGCTCAAGCAGATCCTTGGCGGTTTTTTCGTCGGTCTGGCCGAGGCTGCGATCGGCCAACACCCGGGCAACGCTGTCGACCCGGGTGGCCGGTACTGCGCCACGGGCATAGGCGGATTTCAGTTGGCCGAGCAGGGCGGCTTGCTGATCGGCCTGGCCACGCATCTGGTACACGGTGGCCAGTTCGACGTAGCAGATGTCGGTGGTGTTCAGCGCGGCCTTGCAGATTTTCTCCACCTCGCCCAGGTGCTGGTCGTAGGTGCCCTGGGTGCGGTACAGCAACACCTGGGCCATGCCTGCTTCCGGGTTGCCGGCGGCGCGCCACTGGTCGATCTGCTGCTGTGCGTTGACCTCGGGAAAACTCTGCGGGTAGCTGAGGTAGAGCATTGCCAGCGGAACCAGGATATTGCTTTGGCCCTGCTTCGCGGCCTGTTTGAGCAGGGCTTCGGCTTCCTCACGTTCGGCCTGGGTGCTGTCAGGCTTGGCCACCAGCAGGCGGCCAAGGCGCGCCTGGGCGCGTGGCGACGTGGCGGCCGCAGCGCGATAGGTGGCCTCGGCTTCCCTGATTTGCGAGGGGTCGCGGGTGGCCACCTTGATGTCTGCAAGGCCGACTTGCGCTTCGCTGTAGCCCAGGTCGGCCAGCGCCTTGTAGTTGCGTTCGGCCAACGCGGTGTCACCGCGCTTCAGGGCCTCGTTGGCCAGGCGCTGGTCAGGCAGGCCGGCACAGCCGGCCAACGTGATGGCGGCGGCCAGTGCACACAATCCCAGGTTCACGCGGACCCTGTGGGAGCGGGCAAGCCCGCGAATTGGCATGGCCGACAGTGCTGTCCCTGCTGGCCTCTTCGCGGGCATGCCCGCTCCCACAGGATAGGTGTTGGTATCAGAGATCATTGTCCGTCCCTCACAGGCCACGGGCCACGGCTTTGTCGATCAGCCAGTTCAACGATGGGCCACGGTCGCTGTTGACCGACGCCGGGCGGCCAGCCAGTTCGGCGGGCAGGCTGCTGTCCGGCTTGATCTGCACGCGGATGTCGGAGGACAGGTCTTCGCTGTTGAGGCTGGTGCTGCTGACGATTTGACCGGTGCGCACTTCGTCTTCGCCGGCCACCTGGAAGTTGACCCGGGTGCCCGGCTTGACCTCGTCGAACTGGCGGTAGCTGAAGCGCGCCTCGACCATCGGGTTGGTGGTGCGTGGAATCAGCTGGAAGATCGGCTGGCCCTTGGCGGCGTACTGGCCGTCGTCTACCAACTGGCGCGCGACCACGCAGTCGCAGGGGCTGGTGAGGGTGCCGGACAGCTGCTTGCCGAACAGCTCCTCGATCTTCGCTGGCTCCAGCTGTGCGTCTTCAAGGTTGCCCTTGAGCATGTCCAGCATGCTGGTGGTGAAGCTGGCCAGTGGCGCGCCCTTGGCAATCTGCCCACCGCTTTCGACCAGGCTGCTCACGGTGCCGTCGCGCGGCATCGTGATGTTGGTGGTCGGCACTGCGACCACACCGGCTTCGGCGTGGCTGACGAAATACATGCCGTACAACGATTTGGCGACGAAGCCGAAGGCGGCAACGCCGACCACGAACACGCCCAGTGTGACGGTGACTGCCTTGAGGCGGCCGAAGGCGCTCAGGCCCGACCCACCGTCCTTCTGCTTGCGCGCCTTGGTGAAGTTGTCGCGCTGCAGGGTGCTGAGTACGTCGCCGATGCTGATCAGTTCACCCGACAGGTGGCTGGTGATGATGTGCCGCAATGTGGCGATGTCGCGTGGCTCAAGGTTCTGGAACTGCGCACCGATACGCCCATTGTCCGGGTTGTACGAGCGCACCTGGAACTCGATGTCGATCGACAGGCCCAGGTTGTCGACCACGAACTGCAGGCGCCCGCGCAGCACGTCGCCCACCGACTGCGGTTGCTTGGCGTGGAAGCTCAGGCCGCCGGCAGATAGGTCTTCAACCTTGACTTCGTGGACCTGGCGCTGGGCGTCCAGGAACCGCAGCTTGGCGGGAATGCGTACCCGGGCGTGTTGGCGCTGGGCTTCGGACTCATGCACGACATTGACGTTCACGGCGGTATTCATGGTGGTTTGTTCCTGTTAGATCCGATCCGGGTTGGGCTCACACGACCATGAACAGCACAGCAACGAAGATGCTGGCAGCCGAGAAGGTCATGGTCCGCGAGGACCAGGTGTTGAACCATTGTTGAAAGCTGGCGAGGTCACGCTTGAGGGCAGTGGGCTGACGCGTCCACGACTGCTTGTCGAGGCGGAAGAACACGTAGATCTTCATCAGCGCGCCGATGATCTGGTTGTAATAGAGAATCAGCGGGTAGGCCGGGCCTACGCTGTGGCCGGAGCACAGCAGCATGATGGTGAGGATCAGGCGCGTGATGCCGATCCACAGCAGGTACACCAGCAGGAAGGCCATGCCGAACTTGAGGCTGGCGATCACCGCCACGGTCAGGCCCAGCAGGCTGGTCCACATCGACACGCGCTGGTCGAACAGCACGATGCTGGTGAACAGGCCCAGGCGACGCAGGCCAAGGCCCAGTGCCCGTGAGTTCTGCCGCAGGTTGTTGCCGTACCAGCGGTACATCAGCTTGCGGCTGGCCTTGAGGAAACTTTTTTCCGGCGGGTGCTCGACCGTGTTGATGGCGGCGTCCGGCACGTAGAAAGTGTCGTAGCCCAGGCGCATCAGGCTGAACCAGCTGGATTTGTCGTCCCCGGTAAGGAACTTGAAGCGGCCCAGGCGCCAGTGCATCAGCGAATCGCTTTCGACGTCGGCGATGAACTCGGGGTTGGTCACCACGCTTGCGCGGAACATCGACATGCGCCCGGTCATGGTCAGTACGCGCTTGGACAGGGCCATCGAGCACATGTTGATGTGGCGCTGGGCGAAGCGCAGCTTGTGCCACTCGCTCATGATGTAGCCGCCGCGCACTTCGCAGAATTCATTGGTGGTCAGGCCGCCCACATTGGGGAACAGCTTGAACCAGGGTACGGTCTTGCGCACCACGCCATCGGCCAGCACGGTGTCACCGTCGATCACTGCCACCACGGCGTTCTCGTCCGGCAGCATGCGCGAGATGGCGCGGAAGCCGTAGGCCAGGCCATCGCGCTTACCGGTACCGGCGATTCGCACGATGTCCAGCTTCACATGGGCCGGCGGGTTGTACTTGGCCCACAGGCTCTTCACCAGCAGTTCATCGGACATTTCCACCAGCGAGCAGACCACGGTGGTGGGGAAGCCACAGTTGATCGCCTCGCGAATCACCGAGCTGTACACCTGGGCGGTGGTCAGCGCTTCGATACGGAAGCTGGTGACCATCAGGTAGACATGCGACGGGTCGGTGGCATTGCCCATTTTCTGCACCTTGCGGCGCAGGTACGGGTACACGCCGTAGAGGAAGATCATGCCGCGGATGAAATGGGTGGCGCCCATGGAGTAGCGCCAGATGCCGACTGCGCCGACCAGGAAGATGAAGTGCTTCGACTGCGAGTCGAAGATATCGGCTGGCAGGGCCAGGGCGATCAGCATGAGCAGGCTCATGTAGAGCAGCCACCCGGCGCACTGCAACAGCACTGTCTGGAGCCTTTGCATGTTCAGCATCCGTCGAGAATTCGGGAAAGGGTGGGCAGCGAGGGGGCGGCTCGTGTCGAGTGCCTCATCGCTGCCCGGCCGGGCACTTACCAGCAGATGCCTTCGGTACGATTGGTGGTGCAGGTCGGTTTGTTCATGAAGCCGACCAGGTCAATCACCTGCTTGCCAGTTGGCGCTTGCAGGGCCAGCGCACGGAACTGCTCGTCACGGTTGCCGAGGACGATGATGTCGGCGTTGTCGATCACCTGCTGCAAGTTGGCGTTGAGCAGCGACGACACGTGCGGGATCTTCGACTCGATGTAGTCCTTGTTGGCGCCGTGGACGCGGGCGTACTGGACGTTCTCGTCGTAGATGTCCAACTGGTAGCCCTTGCCGATCAGGCGCTCGGCCAGTTCCACCAGCGGGCTTTCGCGCAGGTCATCGGTGCCGGCTTTGAAGCTCAGGCCCAGCAGGGCGACCTTGCGCTTGTCGTGGGCTTCGATCAGCTCGAAAGCGTTCTGCACCTGCGATTCGTTGCTGCGCATCAGCGAGTCGAGCAGCGGTGCACGGACATCGAGGCTGGCGGCGCGGTAGGTGAGGGCGCGTACGTCCTTGGGCAGGCACGAGCCGCCGAAGGCAAAACCTGGGCGCATGTAGTACTGGGACAGGTTGAGGACCTTGTCCTGGCAGACCACGTCCATCACTTCACGGCCATCGACACCCACGGCCTTGGCAATGTTGCCGATTTCGTTGGCGAAGGTGACCTTGGTGGCGTGCCATACGTTGCAGGTGTACTTGATCATCTCGGCCACCTCGATCGGCTTGCGGATGACCGGGGCGTCGAGTTCTTCGTACAGGGCCTGGAGGATGTCACCGCTGGTGCTGTCCAGTTCGCCGATGACCGTCATCGGTTGCTGGTCGTAGTCCTTGATCGCGGTGCTTTCACGCAGGAATTCCGGGTTGACCGCCACACCGAAGTCGACGCCGGCCTTCTTGCCCGAGCAATCTTCCAGGATCGGGATGACCACGTTCTTGACGGTGCCAGGCAGCACGGTGCTGCGCACCACGATGGTGTGACGGCGGGTGGTGTCACGCAGCACGTAGCCGATTTCGCGGCACACCGACTCGATGTACTCCAGGCCCAGGTCGCCGTTTTTCTTGCTGGGGGTACCCACGCAGATCATCGACACGTCGCTGGCGCGGATGGCTTCGGCGAAGTCGGTAGTACCGCGCAGGCGGCCATTGGCGATGCCCTGTTGCAGGAGTGCTTCCAGGCCAGGTTCGACGATGGGCGACTTGCCCTGGTTGATCAGGTCGATCTTGGTGCTGGACACGTCCACACCGATCACTTCATGGCCACGCGCCGTCAGGCAGCCTGCACAGACTGCACCCACATAACCCAAACCAAAGATGCTGATACGCATCGCTATCACCTCATGTGTTTATCACGCCGACACCTCCGCAGAGAGCCGGGCTGGGTTGATTAACAACAGTTTTCGGGCGCACGGATCCATGGCGAATGCACACTTCGCCGAGCGCAGGCAAAATAAATCCGGAGCACAAAAAGTTATGCGCTCAAAGTTGGCACTCAATAGCCATTCATTAAAAAACGTGCCCTGAAATGCAGCCGTCTTTATTGCAATGCGCTACTTGGCGCGTTGCTGTGCTTGTTTTTTCAAGTGGATAAATCCTTTGAAATCAACCACTAGGACGATTTGTAAGGGACGCTTCTCTCCTGCATGGACAAGGTCTTCGGGAGTTTCCGTGATACCTGTCGACTTTCTCATAGCGGGCAGTGGATACCCGCTGCTGTCATCTGTAAGTCATCTCTCACAGCCCGTAGGCAGGATAATCGTTACGGCACTATGAGCGATTGGCTTTGGCAGAAGTTCCTGAGTCAGTTTCGTTCGAATGAAAGATTTCTAAATATTTATTCAGTTGCGGACAGTTTCAAATTGATAGCACGCAGGTGCTTCACCCCCGTGTATCAAGGGCGTAACTGTTGCTAGATATTTTTATGCCAGCATCTGAAAATTTTTTCAGATTTCGTCAAAAAAGGTATGAACGGTCTTATGGCGTTTGGCGATAAAGGCAAGGGTGCTGGATTTTTGGCGTCGGATTGATGGCGCGGTGACGGTTTGCTGCGTGCCCTGTTGCAGGGCAGGGGGGATCACGGCGGCTGGCCTCTTCGCGGCTTTAGCCGCGAAGAGGACGTGACAGGCTCACTCCGCGGGGTGATCGCGCAGGAACACCAAATGGTCCGGCTTGGACTGCTCGGCACTGTAGTAGTAACCCTGAGCATCGAACTGCTTGAGCTGTTCCGGGGCGCTGATGCGCTGCTGGATGACGAAGCGACTCATCATGCCGCGGGCTTTCTTGGCGTAGAAGCTGATGATCTTGTACTGGCCGTTTTTCTGGTCCTTGAAGTCGACGTTGATCACCCGGGCCTTCAGGGCACTGCGTTTCACTGCACTGAAATACTCGTTACTGGCCAGGTTCAACAGCACGTCATCGCCTTGGTCGGCCAGGGCCTGGTTCAGCCATTCGCTGATGCGCGTGCCCCAGAAGGCGTACAGGTCCTTGCCGCGGGCGTTGGCCAGCTTGGTGCCCATCTCCAGGCGGTAGGGCTGCATCAGGTCGAGCGGGCGCAGCAGGCCGTAAAGGCCCGAGAGCATGCGCAGGTGGCCCTGAGCGTAGCTGAAGTCGTCTTCACTCAGGCTCTCGGCATCGAGGCCGGTGTACACGTCACCCTTGAACGCCAGCAGCGCCTGCTTGGCATTGGCCGGGGTGAAGTCTGGGGTCCAGCTGCCAAAGCGCGCAGCATTCAGGCCGGCGAGCTTGTCGGACAGGTGCATCAGCTCGCTGATCTGCGCCGGCGACAGTTCGCGCAACTGCTGGATCAGGGCCTGGGATTCATCCAGGTACTGGGGCAGGGTGAAACGCTCGGTCACTGGCGGGGTGTCGTAGTCGAGGGTCTTGGCGGGGGAAATCACCGTCAGCATCGGGTCGGCTCCTGGCATCGTTGGCGGAGGATTCTACGGGGTGGGCGGTGCAAGTCCAAACTATGGCGACGATAGTCACAGACCATGGTCGGTGCAGGCGCTATAGTTCGCGTTTTGCCGTTGCGGAGCCTTCCACTGTGCGCATTGCTTCTGCTTTGCTGGCCTGCCTGCTGAGCCTGGCCGTGCAAGCCGCCCCATCATCGCAGGTCAGCCTGGACCGCAGCCTGTGGCCCGAACAACTGGACAGCCCGGCGTTGTTCGATGTGGCCTCCCGGGCAGAAATCCTTTCGTTTGCCCAAGTACTGCACGAAAGCGAGTTGCTGGATGACGCGACCCTGGCGGCCCGGCTGGGGCTGCGGCAGATCAACCTGCAGAAGGTGCGCCAGGTTCGGGCGCGGATGTGGCAGCGGTTGTGGGAGGGTTATCAACAGGCGCAGCGCAGTTGTGAGCAGGATGCATCATTCTGCTACCCGATTACATCCATGGCGGACTTGCGCACACAAGCGGCGACGTTCGCAGCCGACGTTGGTGCGTTCTATACCGGCTGGATCGAGCCGAGCCACCAGTTCCATGTGCGCTACCTGGACGAGCAACTGCGCAAGGCGGCGTTGCTGCCGCAGACCAGCAGTGAAATCGAGCGGTTGTCTTCGCGCGAGCGCAAGGGTGACGAACTGAACGACCGCATGTTCCTGCTGACCTTTGTCGGCGGGCCCGGCCCCGAGGGGGGCAGTACGGATCTACTCACCGATTACCTGCGCCGGCAAAAGCTCGAAGGCACGTTCTTCACGCTCGGTAACCGTTTGCAGCAACGTCGTGATGGCGCCTCGGTACACGCCTTGCGCCAGCTCTATGGCGGGCAGTGCGTGGGCATCCAGGGGTGGGAATACCGCTCCCATGCGCAGTGGACCGACTGGCAGGATTCGCTGCGGCGCAGCCAGGCGCGGGTGCAGGCTGATCTGCCCGAGCAGTATGTACCGCTGTTCAGCCCACCTTATGGCCAGCGCCGGGCTGACGGCGAGGCGTTCATGGCCCGCCAGCAGTTGCGGGTATCGTTGTGGGACATCGATGCGCAGGATGACGGTGCATTGAGCGCCGAGGCGTCCGCGCAGCGCGTATTGACCCTGATGCTGTTGTGGCGCAAGGGCGTGATCCAGTTTCATGACAGCCTTCCCAAGGCGCAGCCGGCCGTGGAATGGCTGCTGCGCAATACCGCGCAAAGCGGTATCGGCTGGGAGGATTGCCGGGAATACGGATACCGCGAATAGAGGGTATGACTTTTGAGCGTAGTCCCCTCTGACGCTGGCGCCAAGGCCTCTTCGTCAATCGGAAAAATAAACTTCAAAAATACGTAAAAGTGCTTTTTTCGGTCATGGTTTTTGCGGTATGAAGAAACCAGACAGCCGATTCCTGCAGCACAGGTGGCGTCATCCGGGCTCACCTGGCCAGGTTCGCTTCCCGCCCGTAACAACGCGGATACGGGGACAGCGGCAGTCACTCTGCGGCGTAACAGACCACGCCGTGTGGCTTCGACATAAGGTGACCGAGTATGGATGACCAAGGACGCAACCCTTCCTCCAGCAAGCCAATCCTGTATGTGCTCGATACCAACGTCCTGATTCACGACCCTAACGCGTTACTGAACTTCGAGGAGCACCATGTCGCCATCCCGATGACGGTGCTGGAGGAACTCGACAAGCTCAAGACCGGCAAACAGAGCATCGCCGCCGAATGCCGCCAGGCCATCCGCCTGATAGATCAGACCCTTGGTGACGCTTCGCCCAGCGATGTCGAGCAGGGCGTGCCGATCCAGCGCAACAAGAGTGGCCCCAAGGGGTTCCTGTCCATCCTGATGACCCCGCGCAACGAGCCGATCAAGCTGCTGCCGGAAAACCTCAACGACAACATCATCATCAACCAGTTGCTCGAAGTCCGGGCCCGGCGCACCGACCTGGATGTCGTGCTGGTCACCAAAGACATCAACATGCGCCTGAAGGCGCGCGCTTGCGGTATAGCGGCTGAGGACTACAGCACCGACCAACTGGTCGATGACGTGTCCCTGCTGTCCAAGGGCTACCATTCGGTCACCGGCTCGTTCTGGGACCGCGTGAGCAAGGTCGATACCCGTCAGGAGCGCGGCCGCACCTGGCATCGGGTGCAGATGATCGACAACCTGCCAGCCGTGCACGTCAACGAGTTCATCATCGATGAGCAGGGCTTCGTCGGATGGATCAAGGGCATCCGTGACGACGAACTGCTACTGCTCGACCTGCACCAGGAGCCGTTGCTGCACCAGGAAGCCTGGGGCCTGAAACCACGCGACATTCACCAAAGCCTGGCACTGTTCGCCCTGCTGGACCCGGATATCCACCTGGTGAACCTGACCGGCGCCGCCGGCTCCGGTAAAACCATCCTGGCGCTGGCTGCGGCCATCGAGCAAACCATGGTCAGCAAGCGCTACCGGCGCATCATCGCCACCCGCAGCGTGCAGGGGCTGGACCAGGAGATTGGCTTCCTGCCGGGCACCGAAGCAGAGAAAATGGAGCCGTGGCTGGGCGCCATCACCGACAACCTCGAAGCTTTGCACATGGATGACGAAAGCACCCATGGCAGCGTCGAATACATCCTCGAGCGCGTGCCGCTGCAGTTTAAGTCGCTGAACTACATCCGTGGCCGTAGCTTCCAGCAGAGCCTGATCCTGATTGACGAGTGCCAGAACCTGACGCCGCACCAGATGAAAACCATCATTACCCGTGCCGGCTCCGGCTCCAAAGTGGTCTGCCTGGGTAACCTGGCGCAGATCGACACCCCCTACCTGTCCGCGACCAGCTCGGGCCTGACCTACCTGACCGAGCGCTTCAAGGACTTCCCAAATGGCGTGCACATCACCCTGCAGGGCGTGCCTCGCTCGGTGCTGGCCGAGTACGCCGAGTCGCATTTGTAAACAATGTAGCCGGGCAGATTATTACTGCCCGGCCTCTTCACGGACACGCCCGCTCATAGAATGTCCACTTGAATCGAGATCGTGGTGCGCCTGTGGGAGCGGGCGTGCCCGCGAAGAGGCCAAACCTGGCGACACATACCTCTGCTCAAACCTGACCCACAGGTTTACACTGCGAACTCCCTTCACAGGAGCAAAGCAGTGCTGACACATCTTGATTCCCAGGGGCGGGCCAACATGGTCGACGTCACTGAAAAGGCCGTGACCGAGCGCGAGGCTACCGCCGAGGCGCGGGTGCGCATGTTGCCGCAGACCTTGCAGATGATCGTCGACGGTGAACACCCCAAGGGTGACGTGTTCGCCGTGGCGCGCATTGCCGGGATACAGGCGGCGAAGAAAACCAGCGACCTGATCCCGCTGTGCCACCCGCTGATGCTCACCAGCGTCAAGGTCGAGCTCAGCGCTGAGGGGCAGGATGCCGTGCGCATCGTCGCCCGCTGCAAACTGGCCGGGCAGACCGGCGTGGAGATGGAGGCGCTGACCGCCGCCAGTGTGGCCGCGCTGACGATCTATGACATGTGCAAGGCTGTGGATAAAGGTATGGTCATCGAGCAGGTGCGCCTGCTGGAAAAACTCGGTGGCAAGAGTGGCCATTACAAGGTGGAGGCGTGATGAAGGTCAAGGTGATGTACTTCGCCCGTTACCGCGAAGTGTTGGGCGTGGATGCCGAGCGGGTGGAGGGGGCGTTCAAGGTGCTTGATGATGTGCGCCAGGCCTTGGTAGCCAAGGGCGGGCAGTACGAAGTGCTGGCCGAGCAGAACCTGATGTGCGCGCGCAACGAAGAGCTGTGCAAGCTCGATGAACCGCTGGAAGAGGGCGATGAAGTGGCGTTCTTCCCGCCGGTGACCGGAGGCTGAACATGGCTGTGCGAGTGCAGGAAGGCGCGTTCGACCCGGGGGCCGAGACCAATGCCATGCATGCGGCCAATGTGGGCGTGGGCGCGGTGGTCGGTTTTGTCGGCTATGTGCGGGATTTCAACGATGGCCGCGAAGTGGCGGGGATGTTCCTCGAACACTATCCGGGCATGACCGAAAAGGCCCTGGCCAAGATCGTGGTCGAGGCCGAGCAGCGTTGGCCGCTATTGAAGGTGGAGGTGCTGCACCGCATCGGTGCGCTGGAACCGGGCGAACCGATTGTGTTCGTGGGGGTGGCCAGTGCCCATCGGCAGGCGGCGTTCGATGCCTGCAACTTCATCATGGACTACCTGAAGACCCGGGCGCCGTTCTGGAAGAAGGAGAATACCCAGGAAGGGCCAAGGTGGGTGGAGGGGAAACAGAGTGACCAGGATGCGGCGGGGCGTTGGTAATCAAGGCGCCACCGGTCGCCTGTAGGAGCGGGTTTACCCGCGAAAGGGCCGGGCCTGCTGGCCAATCTCCTCCCGCCGTTCACCGTTGCCGCCACTACCGTATTCGCGGGTAAACCCGCTCCTACAGGGGGGGACTTGTGTCGCAAAAGGGCCGCACAGCGGCCCCCGATAATCTGCGCATCAAAGCCGAAATCCCGGGGCCGCTGTGCGGCCCAATCGCGACACAAGGCCGCTCCCACAGGGCGCGTGTAGCCCGCTGAAGGTCAGTGATGCTTGCGCGGCACCGGCTTGAGCAGTTCATCCGGCGGCATCTCGCACTTGATCTTGCGCCCCTGCAGCGCTTCGATCGCCGGCAGATGATACGAGTCATCCTCACCGGCAAAGCTGATTGACACACCACTGGATGGGTGGAGGGGAAGCAGAGTGACCAGGATGCGGCGGGGCGCTGGTAATCAAGGCGCCACCGGTCGCCTGTAGGAGCGGGTTTACCCGCGAAAGGGCCGGCCCTGCTGGCCAATCTCCACCCGCCGTTCACCGTTGCCGCCACTACCGTATTCGCGGGTAAACCCGCTCCTACAGGGGGACCTTGTGTCGCGAAAGGGCCGCACAAGGCCCCCGATAATCTGCGCATCAAAGCCGAAATCCCGGGGCCGCTGTGCGCCCCAATCGCGACACAAGGCCGCTCCCACAGGGCGCGTGTAGCCCGCTGAAGGTCAGTGATGCTTGCGCGGCACCGGCTTGAGCAGCTCATCCGGCGGCATCTCGCACTTGATCTTGCGCCCCAGCAGCGCTTCGATCGCCGGCAGCTGATACGAGTCATCCTCACCGGCAAAGCTGATTGACACACCACTGGATGGGTGGAGGGGAAGCAGAG